>NZ_JBISWL010000139.1:0-49225 GCF_044462265.1 Kocuria rhizosphaerae | reverse complement strand
ATCGCCACCCGCTGGCGCTGCCCGCCGGACAGCGCCTTGGGCTTGCGGTCCAGGTAGTCGCTCAGGTCCAGGATCTTCGCCGCCTCCTCCACCCGGCGCTTCCGTTCCGTCGCGTCGATCTTGGCGATCTTCAGGGCGAAGCCCATGTTCTCCGCCACGCTCATGTGGGGGTAGAGGGCGTAGTTCTGGAAGACCATCGCGATGTCCCGGTCCCGCGACGGGACGTCGGTGACGTCACGGTCCCCGATGAGGATCCGCCCCTCCGTGACCTCCTCCAGCCCGGCGAGCATGCGCAGGGTCGTGGACTTCCCGCAGCCGGAGGGCCCGACCAGGACGAGGAACTCCCCGTCGGCGATCTCCAGGGAGAGGTCGGTGACCGAGGGCGAGGCCGCCCCGGGGTACTGGCAGGTGACGTGGTCGTAGTGCACGGAAGACATGGTGGTTACCTCTTTCCCGGCAGGCACGTGCCGGACGATCCGAAGGAGAAGAGCACCCCCGCAGGTGACGGGGGTCACTGTGAGCCTAGTCACGGTCCGCGCCCTCGCCAATTCGGGACGTCCGGCGGCGTCACGAGAAGGGCGAGCTGCGGCCTCTTGAATCGGGTATTCCGATTTGGTGTACTCGACGAAGAGTCCGGCAGGAACGAGGACGGCCACCGGGCCGATTTCTGGTGAAGAATTCACCGCCCGTCGATGCGCCGACTCCGGCCGGGCCGGACATTGTTATCCGCCCCGAATTGCGACCATTCCCCCGGTCGGCGGACGAGAACGGGACCGGCGTATTCCGCGCCGTTTCACGACCGCCGGCGACCACGGCCGTTTCGACGGGCCCGTGCGACGCGCATCTCCCAGCGAAAGGCTGTGTTTCCATGCACTACCCCAGTTCCGGCGTCGAGGCCCGGGTGCGCAGGTTCCGCGCGGAGTACCTCCGGCCGGCCCTCCACCGGCGCAGCGCGCCGCTGCGGCTCACCGCCTGGGAGGTGCCGGACGAGCCCGTCCCGTTCGCGGAGGCGGTCGGCAGATCGTTCACCCCGTTCGCCGCAGGGTCCGCGTGGGGCAGACCGTGGGGCACCGTCTGGTTCCACGCCACGGGGTCCGTTCTCTCCGGGTGGCGCGGGGAAGCGGGAACCAGCGCGGAGCTCGTGGTCGACCTCGGCTTCAACGACGCGCTGCCCGGGTTCCAGGCCGAGGCCACCGTCTACACACCGTCCGGCCGGATCGTGAAGGCGATCGAGCCGATGAACCGGTCCGTGGCGCTCGAGGGCCTCGTGGGCGATGACGGCCTGGTCGATCTCTACATCGAGGCCGCGGCGAACCCTCGCGTGAAGCTCCGCGACCTGTTCACCCCGACGCCGTACGGCGACAAGGCGACCGCGGGGACGGACCGGCTCTACCGTCTGGGACGAGCGGACGTCGCCCTGCTGGACCAGGAGGTCTGGGAGCTCGAGCAGGACTGCGCGGCACTCGTGGGCCTGCTGGAGCAGCTGCCCGAGTCCTCCCAGCGCCGCGCGGGCATCCTGCAGGCCCTCGACCAGGCCGTCGACGCCATGGACCCGGACGACATCAGCGGCACGGCGCCGGCCGGCCGCGCCGTTCTGGCCCCGGCGCTGTCCCGGCCCGCGTCGGCCAGCGCCCACCGGTTGCACGCGGTCGGGCACGCGCACATCGACTCGGCGTGGTTGTGGCCCACCCGGGAGACGGTGCGGAAGGTCGCCCGGACCTTCTCCAACGTCTGCGATCTCATCGACTCCCACCCCGGGTTCGTGTTCGCTGCCTCCTCCGCCCAGCAGTACGCCTGGCTCAAGGAGTACTATCCCGACCTGTTCGAGCGGGTCCGGGAGAAGGTCAGGAGCGGGAACTTCGTCCCCGTCGGCGGCATGTGGGTCGAGTCGGACACCAATCTGCCGGGCGGCGAGGCCCTGGTGCGCCAGTTCCTCGCCGGCAAGACCTTCTTCCTGCGGGAGTTCGGCGTCGACACCGAGGAGGTGTGGCTGCCGGACTCCTTCGGCTATTCGGCGGCCCTGCCCCAGATCGTCGCCGCGGCCGGGGCCCGGTGGTTCCTCACCCAGAAGATCTCCTGGAACGAGACCAACGTGATGCCGCACCACACGTTCTTCTGGGAGGGCATCGACGGCACACAGGTCTTCACCCACTTCCCGCCCGTCGACACGTACAACTCCGATCTCGGCGCGGCGGACCTGGCCCGGGCCGAGAGCCAGTACGCCGAGAAGGGGATCGGGACGACGTCGCTGGTCCCCTTCGGGTACGGGGACGGTGGCGGCGGACCGACCCGGGAGATGCTGGCGGCCGCGGCCCGGACCCGGTCGCTCGAGGGATCGCCCACCGTCACCCTGTCGAGCCCGCGGGCCTTCTTCGAGGACGCGGAGTCGGAGTACCCGCAGCCGCCCGTCTGGTCCGGGGAGCTGTATCTGGAGTTCCACCGCGGCAGCTACACGTCCCAGGCCCGCACCAAGCGCGGGAACCGGCGCTCGGAGCACCTGCTCCGCGAGGCGGAGCTGTGGGCGACGACGGCGGCCGTCCGCGTGGGGGCCCCGTACCCGGCGGCGGCCCTGGAACGCATCTGGCACACGGTCCTGCTCCAGCAGTTCCACGACATCCTGCCCGGCACGTCGATCGCGTGGGTGCACCAGGAGGCCGAGCGCAACTACGCCGAGGTCGAGGCCCGGCTGGAGTCGATCATCGGGGCGGCCGTCACGGCGCTGCTGGGCGAGGGCGAGAACTCCGTCGCGCTGAACGCCGGCCCCTACGCGGTGGGCGGCGTCCCGGCCCTGGGCGGCGGCCGCGCCGTCGCGCACGGCACGACGCCGAACGGCCGGGCGGAGCGCCGCATCGAGCGGGTCGACGGGGGGTACGTGTGCGACAACGGCCTGGTGCGTCTGCGGGTGGACGACGCCGGGCTCATCCGGTCGATGGTCGACCTCCGGGCCGACCGGGAACTCCTCCCCGCCGGCCGGACGGCGAACCTGCTGCAGCTGCACCGTGACACGCCCACGCAGTGGGACGCGTGGGACATCGACGACCACTACCGCCGCACCACGGAGGACCTGGACGCGGCGGCCGGCGTGGGGATCGAGCGCCGCGGGGACCGTGACGTCCTGGTGGTCCACCGCGAGTTCGGGGCCTCCTCCGTGACCCAGACGCTGAGCCTCGAGCCGGGCAGCCCGACCGTCGAGATCCGGACGGAGATCGACTGGCACGAGCGCAAGAAGCTGCTGAAGCTGGCCTTCCCGTTCGACATCCACGCCGATCGGGCCACGTCCGAGATCCAGTTCGGACACGTCCATCGCCCGACGCACGCGAACACCTCGTGGGACGCGGCGCGCTTCGAGACCGTCGCGCACCGCTGGGTGCACGTCGGCGAGGCGGACTACGGGGTCGCGGTGGCCAACGACGCGACCTACGGGCACGACATCACCCGCAGCCGCAACGGCAGCAGGGACAGCGCGACGACGGTGCGGCTGTCCCTGCTGCGGGCCCCGGTGTTCCCGGACCCCGGGGCCGACCAGGGCAGGCACACGATGAACGTCTCCCTGCGGGTGGGTGCGGCCGTCGCCGACGCCGTGCGCGAGGGCTACCGCCTGAACCTGCCGGTGCGCACCGTGGAAGGGGTCGGCGACACCGAGATCCGGCCGCTGTTCACGGTGAGCAACGACGCCGTCGTCGTGGAGGCGGTGAAGCCGGCCGAGGACGGCGGGGGCGACGTGGTCGTGCGGCTCTACGAGGCGCACGGGACCCGGGCACGGGCCGCCGTCCGCGCCGACTTCCCCACGGCGTCCGTCACGGAGACGGATCTGATGGAGCGCGACGTGCCGGCGGGCGCGGTCACGGCGGTGGACGGGAACACGGCGCACCTCGAGCTGAGGCCGTTCCAGCTGCTGACGCTCAGGTTCTCACCGGAGGCACGCGGTCCGGCCGCGGGGCGCGACCGGGACGGCTGAGGGCGGACCGCCGCCCCACCCGCGGACGGTCAGCCGGCCGGCCGCGGAGCGAGCCGGAACGCTCCGTGCACGGGCTCCGTGGCCAGCGCCCGGACGTCCGTGATGCCCTCGGTCCCGAGGTCCCTGGTCAAGGACGCGCGCAGCGCGGGCTGGTGGGCCGCGAGGCCGCCCCCCAGAACCACCGGGCCGTCGACGCCGAGGCGGGAGGCGACCTGGAGGACGTCCCTGACCAGGTACGCCGCGCCGAGTTCGATGAGGTCCCGGCTGGGCGCGTGGCCGTCCGCGGCGGCGCGGAAGACCACCCTCGACTTGTCCGCCCAGTAGCGTCTGTCGGTGCCGCCGTGGAAGTGCGCGATGAGCTCGGTGGGCAGCGTGAGCCCGCAGGTCTCCAGCAGGGCGGCCCCCAGCTCGTCGACCGGCAGACCCATGTCGGCCCGGCGGAGGGTGTGGCGCACCGCCTCGCGGCCGAACCAGTAGCCGCTGCCCTCGTCCCCGAGCAGGTACCCCCACCCGCCGGCACGTGCCTCGGTGCCCGCGTCGTTGACGCCCCAGACCGCGGATCCCGTCCCCGCGATGACGGCGATGCCCGTGGTGGTCTCGCCCGCGGCGAGGATGAGCCGGGTGTCGTGGACGACGGTGATCTGGGCACGGCCGGTGTGGGGTGCGATGAGCCCGCGCAGACGTTCGGCGTCCTCGCCGGTGTCGACACCGCCGGAACCGACGACGACGGCCCGTGCGTCGCCGGCGTGCAGGCCCGTGAGGAGCTCGGCCAGGCTGCTCGCCGCCGTGGCCCGTGAGACGTTCTGCACGTTAGCGCTGCCCGTGGTCAGCTCGCGGGTGACGACGCCGTCCTCGAGACGGATTCCGTGCGTCTTCGTCCCGCCGATGTCCACACCGATGACCACTCCGCCGGCGCTGCCCGGCGGACCGTCCGACCGCGAGTCGTTCATGGACGCCTCTCCGGACCCGACGTCGTCTGACCGACCCACTCCAGGGCCGCCGCCGCGGTCCACGCCTGCGACAGGCTGCCGAGCGGTTCGCCCGTCAGCGGTTCGTAGTACTCGCCGAAGGCGAGGTCCGAGAGCTGCTGGAGCGACACGGAGCGGAGCTGCTCGTCCAGGTCGAACTGTCCGTTGCGGGCGCCGGCCCAGCCGAGCAGCAGGTTCAGGAACGGCCACACCGGGCCGCGCCAGTAGGTCCGCGGCCGGAAGGCCGGGCTCGAGGGCGAGGTCGAGGGAGGCAGCGGGAAGCGCAGGGACGGGTGGCCCATCCAGTCCGGACCCTGCAGCAGCGACCGCTGCCGGTCGAGGAGATCGGCGTCGCCGCCGGCGACCAGGGGGGCGAAGCCGGAGACCGTGGCGGTGGAGATCCACTGCCGGGCGAGAACGTCGTAGTCCCGTGCCAGCCCGGTGTCGGGGTCGACCGTCGAGGCCACTCCGTCGCGGAACCGCCGGGCCGTCTCCCGCAGCTCCCGGGCCTCCGCGTGGCGGCCGATCTCCTCGCCGAGACCGGCGAGGACCTCGCTGGCGGCGGCCATGATCCCGGAGAAGAACACGTCCCGCACCCGGAAGTCCACGGTCCGCTCCACCAGCTCGTCGTCGAACCCGACGGAGGCCATCTGCTGGACGAGCCACAGGTACTTCGTGTACTCGGCGTCGTCGGGCCTCTCGTCGACATTGCCGACGTGCTGCGTGTCCTTCCGGACGAACGGCTCCACGTCGCCGGGGACCACGCGGGCATAGGGCCCGTCCCAGCGCGGGGAGTTGTCGAAGCCCGACTCCCAGCCGTGGTGGATCTCGATCAGTCCCACGCCCTCGGGGTCTCGCACGCCCGCCAGCCAGCGGTGCCAGGCGTACCACCCGTCGAAGGACTCCCGCAGGAAGGACTCGGCCGCGGCCTGGTCGGCCCCCCCGTTCTCCCGTGCCCGGTCGACGACGTGCCGCAGGGCGATCGCGTGCACCGGAGGCTGGCAGATGCCGGTGCTGCGGACGCCCTCGGGGCGGGCCGCCGCCCCGGCCGTGCCCCACCGGTCGAACCCGGGGAAGTACCGGGTGTCGTCGTCGCTGAAGACGATGTGCGGGAGCATGCCCGTGCTCCACTGGGCGTCGATGACCGTGCGCAGCTCGGTGATCGCCCGGGGAACGTCGAACCGGGCGAGACCGATCGCGACGAAGGCCGCGTCCCAGCTCCACTGGTGCGGATAGAGATCGGGGGCCGCCGTGGTCATCGTGCCCAGGTCGTTGAGCCGCAGGACCTCGATCGCCCTGGTCCGGATCTCGTCCAGGGCAACGGTCTCGGTGTTCATGTGGCCTCCAGTGCCATTGGGGTCCCGGTCGGGGATGCTTGTCGGGTGCGGTGCGCGCGGCCGCTCATCCCTTCACCGCGCCGCTCGTGAGAGCGCCCACGATGAACCGCTGCAGCAGCACGAAGATGACGATGATCGGCAGGACGCTGATCAGGCTCGCCGCGGCGAGGTAGTGCGTGGTGATCGCCTCCGAGGTCGACTGGAGGTTGATGATGCCCACGGAGACCGGGAACATCTCGCGGTCGTCGAGGAGGATGAACGGGATCACGAACTGCGACCAGCTCTGCACCCCCACCAGGATCGCCACGGACGCGATGCCGGGAGCGGCCAGAGGCAGCAGGATCTTCAGCAGCAGCTGGAGACGGTTGCAGCCGTCGAGGGTCGCGGACTCGTCCAGCTCCCGCGGGATCGAGTCGAAGTACCCCCGGAGGAACCACGTGGCGACCGGCAGGCCGATCGCCACGTAGACGACGATCAGGCTCCCGTAGCTGTTGAGCAGGTCCACCTGGGCGAAGACCCGGTACAGCGGGATCGCGACCACCACCGGGGAGACCATCTGGAAGACGAGCACCAGCAGGAGCGCGGTGCGCTTGTACCGGAAGTTCATCCGCGAGAACGCGTACGCCGAGGGGATCGCGACCAGCAGGACGAGCGCGATGGTCGAGAGCACGATGAGCAGGGAGTTGGCGAGGTACCGCCCCACGGGGGTCCGCTCGAAGACATAGGCGTAGTTCTCGAACTTGGGGTCCGTCGGGAACAGCAGGGGCGGCGAGGCGAAGAGCTCCGGCACGTCCTTCAGCGAGAGTGAGAGCACCCAGAGGAGCGGGAAGATGAAGAACAGCGTGATGACGGCGAACATCAGGTAGTAGACGGCGTCGACCAGGCGTTTGCGGGCGGTCTTGGAGAGGCGCTGACTCTTGACGTTCGTCATGCCTTCTTCGCCTCCTTTCCCTTCTCGAGGAACCGGAAGTACACAACGGTCAGGGCGACGTTGATGACGAGCAGCAGCGTCGCGGTGGCGGCCCCGCTGCCCAGGTCGAAGTTGTTGAAGATCTGGTTGTAGATGCTCAGCGCGATGACCTCGGTGCTCCTGCCCGGCCCGCCTCCGGTCATGGCCATCACCATGTCGAAGGTGTTGAACGTGTCGACGATGATGACGATCATGTTCACCAGCAGGACGGGAAGCAGGATGGGGATGACCACCCTGAAGAGCCGGTTGACGGCCCCGGCCCCGTCCATCTTGGCGGCCTCGATCACGTCCTGCGGGAACGTCTGGAGACCGGCGTAGATGAAGATCATGCTGAACGCCGTGCCACGCCAGATGTTGGCGACCGTCACCGCGATCAGGGCGTTGGTCGGGTTGGACAGGAAGGCGATCGGGTCGTCCACGCCCACGAACGTCAGGAAGTAGTTGAGGATTCCGGTCTCGCCCTCGGCGTAGAGCAGGCTCCAGATGACGCCGATGATGACCCCGGGGATCGCCCAGGCCGAGAGCACGGCCGTTCTCGTGATGACGGTTCCCCGGAGGTTCCGCTTCGTGCCCTGGTCGAGCATCAGCGCGATCGCGAACCCCAGCAGCATCTGGAAGGCCACGCTGAACCCGACGAACAGCGCGGTCACCGTCAGCATGTTCGCGAAGCTGGGCGCCGTGAAGAGCGAGGTGTACGAGCCGATCGTGTACTCGTAGTCCGTGCCCACGAGATCGGCGTCCGTGAAGCCGAGGCGGACGATCTCGATGATGGGATAGAGGAAGACCGCGATCAGGATGAGCGCCAGGGGCAGCACCCAGGGGATCGGGGTGTCCCCCATGCGGGAGAGCAACGATCGCCTGGGCGCCGCGCCGGCGCGCACCGCGGTCTCGGATGCATGTGTCATGGGGGACCCCCGTCTCCGGTCGGTCAAGCTACTGGACTGCCGACCAGGCGTCGTCCAGGGCCTGTTCCGGCGACTTGCTGCCGGAGACCACGCTCGAGACGGCGACCTGGAGCTCGGTCGAGATCTGCTGGTACGAGTCGGCGGAGGGCCGCGACCGGGCGTACTCGGACAGGTGCTGCTGGAAGGTCTCCGAGAACTCGTCGCTCTCGTAGTCGGGGAGCTCGTAGACGGTCTCCCGGACGGGCAGGCTGCCGTGGGCCCCCGTCCAGGAGGCCATGCCCTCGTCGGTGACGAAGGTCTCGGCGAGGAAGTCGACGGCCGTCTGCTGGGTCTCCTCCTCCTCGGCGAAGACGCCCCACGCCCAGCCACCGGCGGTGGTCGCGATCTCCGCGCCCTCGCGGTGGGGGATGGTGGCCACCGCCCAGTTGGCGGCGTCCTCCTCGCTCAGCAGCTCCTTGATCTGCGCGAGCTGCCAGTTCCCGCCCAGGAACATGGCGACGTTGCCGGAGGCGACCTCGGAGTTGAGGTCGTCCTCGGAGCCGTAGGAGGAGACCCGCTGCGGCGTGATCCCGCTGTCGACCGTCTCCTGGAGGAAGGTCAGCACGTTGAGCATCGCCTCCCGGTTGGCGCCCTCGCCGAAGACGGGGTTGCCCTCCTCGTCCACGAGCTCGCCGCCCTGGCCCCAGAACATGGGCAGCACGGTCGCCACGATCGTGCCCTCGCCGCGGCCTCCCGGGTACATGAACGCGGTGTGGCCGTCATCGGTCAGCTGCCGGCCGACCTCGAGGGTCTCGTCCCAGGTCTTCGGCGGGGTCGGGACGAGGTCCTTGCGGTAGAACATGACGCGGACGTCGGTGGTGAACTGCATGCCCTTGATCTCGCCCTCGGGGGTCTCCATGATCTCCTGGGCGAAGGGGAAGTAGTCGTCGAGCGCGATCCCGTGCTCCTCCAGGTACGGATCGAGCGGCTGCAGGTGCTCGTAGTACCGCGGCAGCAGGTGGGCGTCGATCTGTGCCACGTCGGGAGCGCGGCCCTGGGACGCCTGGGTCAGGATCCGGGCCATGGCGTCCTGGATGTCCGAGGAGTACGCCGTGAGTTCGATGTCGGCGTCGCGCTCCTCCTCGAAGGACTCGACGCTCTCCTCGAGGTAGGCTCCGACCGCCGAGTTGGGCGAGTCGAAGGTGTACGAGGGGTGCGCCGAGATGTCCAGGGTGTCGCCCCCGCCACCTCCGCCCCCGCAGCCGGTGAGCACGAGCGCCCCCGCCATCAGGCCGGCGGTGTGGGTCTTCTTGAGCAGTTTCACGATCATTCCTCCATGGATGGTTTTCCGTGCATTTCCGGTCCGGAAATCTTTTCGCCGGGAAATGCCTGCGAGCGGGCCCCGCACTCACGCTCAGAATTCGACGTCGAATTCGGTCGAATTCGCACGGGGCGCGACGTCGTGTCCGCGCGGCCGGATATCCGGTGAATTCCGGCCACGCATTTCAGGACGTGATCTGCGTCATATGGGCCACGCTATGGCAAGATATTCGCCCGGTCCAGAGGGCGCGCGCCGCCCTCCGCCCGGACGGCCGGCGGCCGGCGGCGCGGACCACGCCGCGAGCAGCGGCCGGGGTGGATCCGGGTGGTGGTTCATGGACGGCTCCGATCAGGGGTGCGACGTCGAGGTCATCCGCCGGTGCGGACGTCCGCCCGCCCCGCCCGGGTGACCGGGGACACCGTCTGTCCCACGTGGGACACAGAAGGCCCGCCCGGAGACCGGCGACGGTGCGAAGGGGTGATGTGTGACCCACACTACACACATGTCCCACGTGAGCCAAGCCCCTTGTCCCACGATGGACAGATCGGCGTCCGCTTGCTAGCGTCGCCAGCGTGAGCGACGACGTGACGGCCGACGACGGCCCGGCGGACCGGAGCACCCCTGTCGTGCGCCGCGCGACGACGGCGGACGTGGCCGGCCTCGCCGGTGTCAGCCTCAAGACCGTGTCCAGGGTGTTCACGGGAAGCGCGGGCGTCTCCGCCGGGACCCGGCGGAAGGTGCAGGAGGCCGCCCGTGAGCTCGGCTTCCGCCCCAACTACATCGCCCGCGAGCTCCGGTCCGGCGGGATCTCCACGGATGTCGGTTTCGTGATCGGCGACCTGGGCAACCCCTTCTACTCCAAGGTCGCGGCCGGAGTGGAGCGGGTGCTGTCCGACCGCGGGCTGACGATGATCCTGGCCGCCACCGAGGACGAGGCCGGCGAGGAGCCGCGGGTCGTGCGCGCCATGCTGGACCGGGGTGTGCTCGCCCTGCTCCTCGTGCCGATCGCCGACGACCACTCGTACCTGCGGACGGACAACGTGGCCGGGGTGCCGGTGGTCTCCGTGGACCGGCCCCTGAGCCACCTCGCCGGCGACGCCGTCGTGCTGCGCAACGCGGACGGGGCCGCCCGGGCCGTGCGGCTCCTGCTCGACAGCGGCCACCGGAGGATCGCCTTCGTCGGCAGCTCCGCCGGTCTCTACTCGCACGGGGAGCGGCTCAGCGGCTGCCGGCTGGCCCTGGAGGAGCGCGGACTCGTGCCGGACCCGGCCCTCGAGCGGACGGACGCACCCACCGTGGAGACGGCCGAGGCCGCCTGCGAGGAGCTCCTGCGGATGGCCGATCCGCCCTCCGCGATCTTCGCCGCCAACAACCGGGCGGCCGTCGGCGTCTACACGGCGCTCCGCCGACGCGGGTCGGACACGGCCCTGGTCGGCTTCGACGACTTCGACCTCGCCGACGCGCTCGGCATCACCGTGGTCTCGTACGACCCGGTGCGGATGGGGGTCTCGGCCGCACAGCGCGCACTCGCCAGGCTCGCCGAGGGGCGGGAGCCGGAGCCGGTCCGGACCGTCGAGATCTCGACCTCGCTCACCGTCCGCCGATCCCACCTGTCCCTGCCCTGACCCCGGCCCCGCCGAGCGGGCTCCGGCCACCGGGCCCCGCCGCACCGTGCCGGCGGGGCCAGAAAGCGACCCCGACATGCACCTGCTGCGCAACACGGTACGGCCCTACCCCTGGGGCTCCCCCACGGCCATCGCGGACCTCCTCGGACGGGCTCCCGGCGGCGGGCCCGAAGCAGAGCTGTGGATCGGCGCGCATTCGGACTCCCCCTCCGTCGCCGTCCGGCCCGAGGGCGATCCGGTGCCGCTGGACGCCCTCATCGCGGAGGATCCGGTGCACCACCTGGGACGCGCCGTGCACGAGCGCTTCGGCGGGCACCTTCCCTTCCTGGTGAAGGTCCTCGCGGCGGAGTCCGCCCTGTCCCTCCAGGTGCACCCGACGCGGGAGCAGGCCGCCGCGGGCTACGCCGCGGAGAACGCCGCGGGGATCCCCGCCGGCGCCCCCCACCGCAACTACAAGGACGCGAACCACAAGCCGGAGATGATCCTCGCGCTCACCACCTTCGAGGCCCTGTGCGGCTTCCGCCCCCCGGAGGAGTCCTCGGCCGTGTTCGCCGGTCTCGCCGAGCTGCTGCCGGCGGACTCCGAGGAGTCCCTGTTCCTGGCCACGGTCGCCGCCGACCTGCGGTCGGGGGACCGCCCCTCGGCGGTCCGGCAGGAGCGCTCCCCGGGGGCCGGACTGCGCGCGGCCTTCTCCCGGCTCGCCACGGAACGTCGGTCGGCGGGCAGTGCCCTCGCCGCCGTCACCGGGCTCAGCGGCACCGGCGGTTCCGCGCTCGAGCAGGACCTCAGGACGGTGGCCGAGCTGGACGCGGAGCACCCCGGGGACCCGGGCGTGCTGATCGCCCTCCTCCTCAACCGCGTGGCCCTGCGGCCCGGCCAGGCCCTGTACCTGCCCGCCGGCAACATCCACGCCTATCTGCACGGACTCGGGATCGAGGTCATGGCGTCCTCCGACAACGTCCTGCGGGGCGGGCTGACCACCAAGCACGTGGACGTCCCCGAGCTCCTGAAGACCGTGGTCTTCGAGCCCCTGGCGCCTCCGGTGCTGGCGCCGGAGCGCACCGCGCCCGGCCAGGAGCTGTTCCGTCCGCCGTTCGAGGAGTTCCAGCTGCAGCTCCTCCGGCTGGAGCCGGGGACGGCGAACGGGCGGGGCGCCCCCTCCCGGGCGCAGCTCGTCCAGGAGGGACCGGTCGTCGTCCTGGCCGTGACCGGCGACGTCGACGTCCAGGCGGGCCCGGAGCGCCTGACGCTCCCGCGCGGGGAGTCCGTCTTCGTCCCGGCCGCGGAGTCCCCGGTCGTCCTGAGCGCGGGGAGCTCCGACGCCCCCGCCGGCGGCACGCTCGCCGTCGCCGTGACCGTGGCCCGTGGCGCCGCGGCCCCGCCCGGCTCCTCCCCGGGCGTGCCCGGGTAGAGTCCGAGGCCCGGCCGTCCCTCCGACGGCCCGGGAGACGACCGGACAGACAATTCGGAAAGACGACCGGAAAGAGACACCGTGAGCGAGAGCGCCCTGACCCGACGGCACGACCCCGCCCGGCGCGGCTTCGGCAGCGACAACCACGCCGGGGTCCACCCCGAGGTGCTCCGGGCGCTGGCCGCCGCCAACGGCGGCCACGTGGCCGCCTACGGCGCGGACCCGTACACCGAGGCGCTGCAGGACGTGACCCGCCGGCACTTCGGGGAGCGGGCGGAGTGCTGGCCGGTGTTCAACGGGACGGGCGCCAACGTCGTCGCCCTGGCCGCGATGACCGACCGCTGGGACGCCGTGGTCTGCACGGACGGGGCCCACGTGAACGTGGACGAGTGCGGGGCGCCCGAGAAGCTCGCCGGAGCGAAGCTGCTCCCGGTGCCCAGCCCGGACGGGAAGCTGAGCCCCGCCCTGGTCGACCTGCAGGCCCACGGCTTCGGGGTCGAGCACCACGCCCAGCCGCGCGTGGTGACGGTCTCCCAGTCGACGGAGCTCGGCACGGTCTACACCCCCGAGGAGCTGCGGGCGGTCTGCGAGCACGCCCACGGCCTGGGCCTGACCGTCCACCTCGACGGCGCCCGCCTGGCCAACGCCGCGGCGTCCCTGGACGTGCCGCTGCGGGCACTGACCACCGACGCCGGTGTGGACGTGGTCTCGTGGGGCGGGACCAAGAACGGGCTGATGGGCGCCGAGGCCGTCGTCGTGCTGAACCCGGACGCGGTGCGCCAGCCACGGTTCGTGCGGAAGCTCTCGACGCAGCTGGCCTCCAAGACGCGGTTCGTCTCGGCGCAGCTGCTGGCCCTGCACGAGGGCGACCTGTGGCTGGAGTCGGCCCGGCGGGCCAACGCGATGGCCCGCCGGCTCGCCGACGGCGTCGCGGCGGTCCCCGGCGCCCGGCTCACCCAGTCCCCCGACGCCAACGGGGTCTTCGCGGTGCTCCCGGAGGGAACCGCGGCCCGGCTGCAGGAGCGCTGGCCGTTCCACGTGTGGAACCCGGCCACCGGTGAGGTCCGGCTCATGTGCGCCTGGGACACGACCGAGGAGGACGTCGACGGGTTCGTGACGGCGCTGCGGGAGGAGGCCGGCCGGTGAGCGACGGCGCGGCCGTCGTCGTGCGCGCGTGGGACGACGACGACGCGCGGGCCACCCTCGAGGTCTTCCGCCGCGCCGTCCACGGCACGGCCCGCCACGACTACACCCCCGAGCAGCTCGCGGCGTGGGCTCCGGGGGACATGCCTCTCGCGGACTGGGCCGGCCGGCGCCGGGAGGCCGCCACCGTGGTCGCGGAGCTGGCCGGCCGGGTCGTGGGCTTCGGCGACCTCGACCCGGCGGGCCACGTCGGCATGCTCTACGTGGACCCCTCCGCGGCCCGGACGGGGGTGGCCTCGGCCCTGCTGGAGCATCTCGTCGCGCAGGCACACCGGCGCGGCCTCGCCGAGCTGAGCACCCACGCCTCCATCACGGCGCTGCCGTTCTTCGAGCGGCACGGCTTCGTCGTCGTCGAGGAGCGCCGCCCCGTCCGGCGCGGGGTGGCGATGACCAACTTCGCGATGCGGCGGCAGCTCGCCGCACCGGGGGACGGCGCGCGGATCGACACGGCCGACGCCCCGGAGAGGACGAGCGGCGGCCAGGGCATCGCTCGCTGAGCATGGAGCCGGTTCCGGGACGCTGGAAGCATGTCCCGTACGGCTGTGCTCACCGAGGACCGGTGGGACCGGATCCACCCTCTCCCGCCGTCCTCCGAGGGCAAGGGGTGCCGGTCCTTCCACGAGGACCGCCCCCGTGGTGGAGGGCATCCTCTGTCACTGCCGGTGCCGGCCGTCCCCGGACCCGGCCGCAGCGGTTGCGCGGGGACAAGGCCTGCTCCTCCCGCGGCGGCGATCAGGACACCGGCGCGGCAGGGCTCGGTCACGGCCCGGGGTTCTCGGGCTCCGGTGCGGCGGCCTCCGGGGGCGGTGCCCCCGCTCCGCGGGCCTCTGGGAGCCGTGGATGCATCCACGGCTCCCAGCTGCTGTGGCGGTGGAGGTAGAGGCTCGTGAGGACACCGCCGATGATGACGCCGAGGGCAGCGGGAATCAGCAGGGTGTCCACCACAGCGGCGGTCATCGTGGGATAGCCGGCGGTGAAACCGACCCACAGCGCCGCACTTGTCAGGCCCGTGCCCAGGACGGCGGCCGGAAGAATGCCCTTGGACCCGACGGCGAGCTTCCACGACCTGTAGTAGCGCCGGTAGAGGGGGTGCTTTCCGTCCAGGTATGCCTTGGAGATGCGCCGTCTCTCCAGCACGACCTCCATCCAGCCCAGCAGACCACTACAGACGAAGGCCGGGGCCAAGGCGGCAAGGATGACGCCCTCGAAACCCACGATGTCGTAGATCTCGCCCCACGTCGGATGCAGCTGCACCGTCACCCCCACGCTGTATCCCACCAAGAAGGCCCATCCGAGGCCCACCAGTGCGAGCGCGGCGGCCCCGAGCAGGCTCCTGGCCGGAACGGACTGCAGGGCGATGATCCGGGAGAGGATCTCGCGGTGGAGGCTGCGCAGCACCTGCTGGTCGTGCGCCGGTGAGAGCGAGGACTCCTCGCGCACAGAGGCTGCCAGCCTGCGCAGTCGTGTTGCCGCTGTGAGCTGTTCGACAGTGCCGAGCACGGCGAACACCGAGGCGACCGCGGCCGCCAGCGGGACCAGGAAGTCGTCCAGGACCGTCATGGCCCAACAATAGGCGCCGGCGACGTGGACCCGACGAGGAGCCGCGCGTCAGCGGCCGGGTGGTGATGTCCGGACGGCCGACGGCTCCGTCGCCACGGCGGCGTCGGGGTAGGCCGGCGTTGACGCCGACGGCGGGCGAGGGTTCGGCTGCGTCACGGTCGGGTCCCGGTGGATCAGGCCGCCACGCCTGGAGGGGGCAGGGACACCGTCTTCATGGTCAACGAGACATGCCCTGGCCGGAACCGCCGGCCCGGCGCCGGCGGTAGGCGGTCATGTTGGTGCGGTTGGCGCAGCGCTGGCCGCAGAACCGCTTGGAGCGGTTGCGGGACAGATCCAGGAGCACCGCCTCGCAGTCCTCCGCCTCGCAGACCCGCAGCCGGTCGGTCTCGTCGGCGCGGATGACGTCCACGAGGGCGAACGCCGACTCCAGGCGCAGGCGCGTGGCCAGGGGCGCGTCCGAGGGCGAGGCGTGCAGGTGCCAGTCCTTCCCGTCGTGCCGCGCGAGGTGCGGGGCGAGCTCGGCGGTGTCCAGCACGGCGTTGACCGCCTCCGCCAGGGCGTCGCGCTCCAGCCCCCAGACCTGCCGCAGGTCCCGGCGCACCTCGAGCACCTCCGCCAGCTCCTGGTCGTTCCGGTCGAAGCGCCCCGTCCAGCCGTGCTCGTCCAGCAGCTCCCGCAGCCGGTCCCGGGTGGTGAGCTCCTCCTCCCCGGAGCGCGAGGCTCCCGGCCCGGTGTTGACGAGGGCCACGTCGAACTCGAGGACGTCCTCTGTGTCATAGGCAAAATGCACTTGACTACTTATCCTTCCGAGGTCTAGCGTCAGCGGTGTAAACAGTTTAGCCCATTACGCGACGGCAGTCGCGAGCAAGGAGGTCCCCGTGGCCGGCGGTCTCTTCGTCCTCATCCTCATCGCGGTCCTGGCGGGCGTCGGCCGGTTCTCCGTGCCGCCGCGCGAGCGCGTCGCACTGCGCCGGTGGACCCTCCGCGACCTGGGCGCCAACGTGCTGCGGGGGATCACCGTGCTCGGCGAGCACGGCCCCGCCCTTCCCGTCGGCCGGCGCCCGGAACGAGTCCCCGACGAGCAGCCGCGCTGAGCGGGCCGGGCGGGGGGATCCCTCCGGCCCGGGTCGGGGCTATACTCGACCGCAGTGACACGGGGTGCCGGCCCCGGACGAGGCGCCGGCTGAGATGACACCCGTCGAACCTGATCCAGTTCGTACTGGCGAAGGGATGTCATACCGGGGCCCACCGGCGGATCCCGCGTCCTCTCGCCCTGACCCTCAGGGAAGCTCATGCACATCGCAGACCAGACCGTGCTCGTGACCGGCGGTGGCCGGGGGCTCGGCCGCAGCATCGTGGAGTCCTTCGCCGCCCAGGGCGCGAAGGTCGTCGTCAACTACCGGGAGTCGCGGACGGCCGCCGAGGACCTCGCGGCGCAGTACGGCCCCGACCGGGCCGTGGCCCTGCCCGCCGACGTCACCGACGCCGCGCAGGTCGCGGAGCTGCTCGGCGCCGCCGGGGAGCACTTCGGCTCGCCCGTGACCACCGTGGTGAACAACGCGCTGGCGGACTTCTCCTTCAACGGCGACGCCCGCTCCGGGGCCGAGGAGATCCGGTGGGAGGAGTTCGACGCCCAGTTCACCGGCAGCGTCCGGGGCGCGCTCAACACCGTCCAGCAGGCCCTGCCCGGGATGCGGGAGCAGGGCTTCGGCCGGATCGTGAACATCGGCACCAACCTGTTCCAGAACCCGGTGGTCCCCTACCACGACTACACCGCGGCCAAGGCGGCGCTGCTGTCCCTGACCCGCACGCTCGCCAAGGACCTGGGCACGCACAACATCACGGTCAACATGGTCTCCGGCGGACTGCTGCGCACCACCGACGCGAGCTCGGCCACCCCCGACGAGGTCTTCGACTACATCGCCTCCGCCACGCCGCTGGGGCGGGTCACCACCCCGGCGGAGTTCGCCGACGCCCTCCTGTTCTTCGCCTCCCCGTGGGCGCGGGCGGTCACCGGGCAGAACCTGGTGGTCGACGGCGGCCTGGTCCTGGACTGAGCGGGGACGCCGTGACCTCGCCGCGCCGGCTGCACCTCAACGCCTTCCTGTTCGGCGCCGGGCACCACCAGGCGGCCTGGCGCCGCCCGGAGTCCCCGCTCGAGCAGCTCGGGGACATCGCCTACTGGGAGCGCCTCGCCCGCACCGCCGAGCGCGGGCTCTTCGACGCCGTGTTCTTCGCCGACGGGCACAGCGCCGGGGACGTGGCCACCGCGCCCCGCTGGTTCCTGGAGCCCCTCACCGCCCTGTCCGCCATGGCCCGGGCCACGGAGCGGATCGGGCTGGTCAGCACGATCTCGACCACTTTCTGGACGCCGTTCCACGCGGCCCGGATGCTCGCCTCGCTCGACCACATCAGCGGAGGGCGCGCCGGCTGGAACGTGGTGACCTCCATGTTCGACGCCGAGGCGCGCAACCACGGCCTGGCCGGCATGCCGCCGCACGGCGAGCGCTACGCCCGGGCGGCCGAGTTCGTGGACGTGACCCTGCGGCTGTGGGACTCCTGGGCCGACGAGGCGCTGGTCCGCGACCGCGAGGGGCTGCACGCCGACCCGGACCTGGTCCGGGCGGTGGACCACTCGGGCGAGCACTTCCGGGTGGACGGCCCCCTGACCGTGCCCCGCCCGCCCCAGGGGCGACCGGTCCTCTTCCAGGCCGGGGCCTCGGGGCCCGGCCGGGACCTCGCCGCCCGGATCGCGGAGGGCATCTACGCCGTGGCCTACGACCTGCCCAGCGCCCAGGAGTACACCGCGGACCTCCGGCGGCGCGTCGCCGCGGCCGGGCGGGACCCGCGGTCGGTGGCGGTCATGCCCGGCCTGGTCGCCTACGTGGGCTCCACGGAGCGGGAGGCCCTCGCCCGGCAGGCCGAGGTCGACGCCCTCCTGCCCACGGAGCAGTCCCTGGCCCAGCTGAGCACCTTCGTGCAGCAGGACTGCGGCGACTGGGAACCGGACGCCCCGGTCCCCCCGCTGCCGCCGCTCGAGTCCTTCAGCGGGCCCCAGGGCCGCTACGCCACGATCCTGCGGATCGTGGCCGTCGAGCGGCCGACCGTGCGTCAGCTGCTGGGCCGGCTGGCCGCGGGCGGCGGGCACTGCACCGTGGTCGGCACGCCGGAGACGGTCGCGGACCGGATCGAGGCCTGGTTCCGCGCCGGGGCGGCGGACGGCTTCAACCTCATGCCGCCGACCCTGCCCGACGCCCTGGAGGACTTCGTGGACCACGTGGTCCCGGTCCTCCAGCGCCGGGGTCTCTTCCGCACGGAGTACACCGGGTCGACCCTGCGGGAGCACCTGGGACTGCCGCGCCCCGCGGTCGGCGCCCCCGCCTGAGGCCGGCAGGGAGGACCGCCCCGGCAGAAATTGACAATGATTCTCATTTAGCCTGAGAATCGTTCGCATGAATCGTCGTCGCGCCCTCCTGCTCCCGCTGTCCCTGGCCGCCCTGGCGCTGTCCTCGTGCGCCTCCGCCCCGGAGGAGGCCGCCTCGGCCCCCGGGGCGGAGGCCGGCGAGGCACTGACCGTGCTCGCGTCCTTCTACCCCCTGGAGTACGTGGCGGAACGGGTGGGCGGCGAGCGCGTGCAGGTCTCGTCCCTGACCCCGGCCGGAGCCGATCCGCACGACGTGGAGCTGTCCCCGGCGGCGGTCGAGCAGCTGCGCACCGCGGACGCGGTGGTCCACCTCTCCGGCTTCCAGCCCGCGGTCGACGACGCCGTGGCCGAGACCTCTCCCGAGCACGTCCTCGACGCGGCCGTGGCCGGAGTCGAGGGGGTCGAGGACCACAGCGCCGAGGAGCACGGGCACGCCGGGGCGGACGGTCCCGACGACGAGCACGACGAGCACGCCCAGGAGGCGCACGGCCCGGACGAGCACGGCCCGGACGAGCACGCCCACGAGGGGGCGGACCCGCACTTCTGGCTGGACCCGCAGCGCCTGGCCGCGGTCGCCACGGAGGTGGCCCACGTGCTGGGCGAGGCGGATCCGGAGCACGCCGGGACCTACGAGGCCAACGCGGGACGGCTGACCACGGAGCTGGAGGCCCTGGACCGGGAGTTCAGCGAGGGCCTGCGGACCTGCGAACGGCGCACCGTCGTCGTCTCCCACGACGCCTACGGCTACCTGGCGGAGAGGTACGACCTGGAGCAGGTCGCCGTCGCCGGGTTCGAGCCCGAGACCGAGCCGTCCCCGGCGCGGCTGGCCGAGATCGGCCGGGTCGTGGAGGCCGAGGGCGTGACCACCGTCTTCTCCGAGTCCCTGGTCGAACCCGCGGTGGCCGAGACCCTGGCGGCCGAGCACGGGATCGGGACGGCGGTGCTGGACCCCGTGGAGGGCCTGGCGGACCCGGCCAAGGACTACCAGCAGCTGATGCGCGAGAACCTCGAGGCGCTGCGTGCCGCGCTGGCCTGCTGAGCCCGCGCCGGCCGTCCTGGCCGCCCGGTCGCTGGACGTGAAGCTGGGCTCCGCCGCGGTGCTGCGCGGCGTCGACCTCTCGGTCACGGCGGGCGAGACCGTGGCGGTGCTCGGGGCCAACGGCTCGGGCAAGTCCACTCTCGTCCGGGCCCTCGTGGGCGCGGTGCCGGCGACGGCCGGCCGGGTGCTGCTCTTCGGCGCCGACCTCTCCGGCCCGGCCCGGCTCGTGCCCCGGGACCGCGTGGGCTACGCCCCCCAGCGCACCGGCGCCACCACCGGCGTGCCGGCCACCGCGCTGGAGGTGGTGGTCTCCGGGCTGCTGCACCGGCGTGCCCTGCGCCCCGGCCGGAGCGCCCAGGAGCGGGCCCTGGCGGCGCTCGCGCAGGTCGGCCTGGCCGGACGGGCGCACGAGAGCGTCCAGGTCTTCTCCGGCGGGCAGCAGCAACGGGTGCTCGTCGCCCGGGCCCTCGTCCGCGAGCCGGCCCTGCTGATCCTCGACGAGCCGTTCTCCGGGATGGACCACGAGACCGTGGAGGCCTTGGCCTCCACGGTCTCGGACCTCCGCCGGCGGGGCACCACCGTGGTCGTGGTGCTGCACGAGCTGGGACCGCTGGCCGGGCTGATCTCCCGCACGGTCGTCCTGGACGGCGGGCGGGTCGTCCACGACGGCCCGGCACGCGGGTCGGACGTCCCGGCCGAGGCCCATCCGCACCCGGCCGCGGCGGGCCGCCTCCCCACCGCCCCCGACCTGGAGAAGCTGTGGTGACGGACCTGCTGGGCCCCCTGGAACCGATGCTCGCGAGCCCCCTGATGCGGCGCGGCCTGATCGCGGCCCTGCTGGTGGGGGTGGCGGCCCCCGTGATGGGCACCTACCTCGTCCAGCGGCGGATGGCGCTGCTGGGCGACGGCATCGGGCACATGGCACTGACCGGCGTCGCCATGGGCTGGCTGGCCGGCGCCGCGGCCGGTCCCGGCACGCGTGACGCGCTCGCCGTGCCCGGGGCCGTCGTCGCCGCCGTGACCGGAGCCGTGCTGATCGAGGTCGTCCGCCGCCGCGGCAGGACGAGCGGGGACGTGGCCCTGGCTCTGCTCTTCTACGGCGGGATCGCCGGGGGCGTGCTGCTCATCGGCCTGGCGGGCGGCACGGCCGCCAACCTCACCGGCTATCTCTTCGGCTCCGTGTCGACCGTCACCGGCCCGGACGTGTGGCTCACGGCCGGGCTGGCGGTCCTGGTCCTGGCGGTGGGGGTCGGCCTGCGCCCGGCCCTCTTCGCCCTGTGCCACGACGAGGAGTTCGCCCGCACCTCGGGCCTGCCCGTGGGGGCGCTGAACCTGCTGGTGGCCGTGGTCGCGGCGCTGACCGTGGCGGTGTCCATGCGGGTGGTGGGCGTGCTGCTCGTCTCGGCGGTCATGATCGTGCCCGTGGCCACGGCCCAGCTGGTGGCACGTTCCTTCGCGGCCACCATGGGACTGGCCATGGGTCTCGGTGCCGTCGTCTGCGTGGCCGGGCTGACCATCACCTGGTTCCACCCCCTGTCCCCCGGCGCGACCGTCGTGGTGCTGGCCATCGGCGCGTACGCCCTCGTGGCGCTGGCCTCCCCCGTGCTGAGGATGCGGCCCGCCCGCGCCCCCGGTGCGGCGGCGCGCTGCGGACCGGCTACTCCGAGAACAGGGTGACGATCTTGAGGCCGGTCTGCCAGACCCCGTAGGCGAGCGGGACGGTGACGAGGATCCAGCCCAGGGCGATGCGTACTTGGCTCATCTCAGTTCTCCTTCGCCGCGGCCTCGGAGGCGGTCGCGTCGTCGGCCGCGGGGCGGTCCGGGCCACCGTCCGCGGGCTCGTGGTGCCGGGCGTGCACGGGTCGGATCATCAGGTTGGCGACGAACCCGACCACCAGCAGCGCCACCATGGTCAGCAGGGCGGGCTGGTAGTCCTGGGCCGTCAGCTCGCCCGGAGTGCCCCGCGCGTCCAGGAACGCGTTGACGATGAGCGGCCCGGCGATGCCCGCGGCGGACCACGCGGTGAGCAGCCGGCCATGGATGGCTCCCACCTGGAAGGTTCCGAACAGGTCCCGCAGATAGGCCGGCACGGTGGCGAAGCCACCGCCGTAGAAGGAGATGATGACGAAGCCCAGCAGCACGAACAGCAGCGTGGAGCCGGCGCCGAACAGGGCGAGCACCGTGTAGAGCACGGCCCCCACGCCCAGGTAGACCATGTAGATCCGTTTGCGCCCCAGGATGTCCGAGGTCGTGGACCACACGAATCGCCCGCCCATGTTGCCGATGGACAGCAGTCCCACGAACCCGCCGGCCACGCCGATGGTCACGAGGGACGTCCCGTCCGCCTGGCGGAAGAAGTCCTGGATCATGGGGGCGGCCTGCTCGAGGATCCCGATGCCGGCGGTGACGTTGCAGAACAGCACGATCCACACGAGCCAGAACTGCGGGGTCCGGATCGCGTTCGCGGCGGAGACGTGCTTGTCGGTGACCATGGCCTTGGACGTCACCCTGGTGGGATCGAAGCCCTCGGGCTTCCACCCCGGGGGCGGGACCTTGATCGTGAGCGCACCGAAGAGCATGTAGGCGAAGTAGACGACCGCGAGGGTCAGGAACAGCTTCCCGACGGCGTCGCCGCTCGCCACCCAGCCCTCCGTCCCGGAGGCCGGGTCGTAGAAGTTGAGCAGGGCCGCGGAGAGGGGGCTGGCGATCAGCGCGCCGCCGCCGAAGCCCATGATGGCCATGCCCGTGGCGAGGCCCGGGCGGTCCGGGAACCACTTGATGAGCGTGGAGACCGGGGAGATGTAGCCGATGCCCAGACCGATGCCGCCGATGACCCCGTAGCCGAGGTAGACCAGCCACAGCTGCTCGGCGAAGATGCCCATCGCGGCGACGAGGAAACCGCCCGTCCACAGCAGGGCCGCGGTGAACATCGCCTTGCGCGGGCCGTTGGTGTCCACCCACGTGCCGAAGACCGCCGCCGAGAGGCCGAGCATGACGATCGCGATGGAGAAGATGATCCCGATCTGGGTGAGGCTCGCGTCGAAGTGCTGGACGAGCGCGGTCTTGTAGACGCTCGTGGCGTAGGCCTGTCCGATGCACAGGTGCACCGCCAGGGCGGCCGGTGGGATGAGCCACCGGTTGAAACCGGGCGGCGCAACGGTGTGCTGCCGATCAAGCCATGCCATGCCTCGACTCCTCGTCTCGTGCGGACGCCGCGGGGTGGGACCCGCACGCGGGCCGGAACCCGCTGTGAAGCATGTCACATCAACGTCGCACATGGGAAGCATCCTTCCCGTCCGGCGCGTCGCCGTCATCGGCCCGTCAGGGCCTGCCACAACCTCCGGCAGAAGGCGACCACACCCCTGCGGGCCACGAGGCGCTCGAGCTCCTCGAGCCGGTCCGCCTGGGCCCGCACGACGGCGAGCAGCTCCCGGGTCAGCGCCTCGGAGTCGTCGAGCCGCCCGTGCAGCGCCTCGGCCTGCTCCTCGATCGTCCGGCCCAGGTGCAGCGGAAGGCCGATCCCGTGCTCGGCGGCCCACTGCTTGAGCAGCCGCTCCCGCACCACGAGCTCGGCGCCGCCGCTCCCCGGGGGAACCCCGGCGGCGGAGCGCCGCGGCCGGACGGGACCGGCTCCGGGCAGCAGTCCCACCGTGAACGTCTCGAGGAACCGGAGCGCGAACTCCCACTCCTCCGCGCCCGTGAGGCTCTCGTCGCGGTCGCCCAGCACGTCGTGCACCGCACGCCGGTACAGGAACGGGCCGGGCAGCGCGCGATGTCCGCGCAGCAGGTCGACGAGGGTCAGGGCGGCCGGACCCGCACCGGGGACCTCCCCCGGCCCGGACGAGGTGCGCGCACCGTGGCCCCCTCCGGGCCCGGACTCCTCCGTGCGCACCACCACGCCGTCGTCCCCGGTCAGCGGGTCTTCGAGGTGGGCCACGGCCCGCTGCAGGAGCGTGGGCGGCCACGGCGCGGTGGCCGCGCCCGCGTCGAGGACCACTGCGAACTCGGCGTCCACCGCCCGGAGGCCGAGGTTCGCCGCCGCGCCCGCACCCAGGGTCCGCCCGCCCATGAGCGACGCGCGCCCCGCGAGTCCGAGACGGAGGCCGGGCGGCAGGGCGTCCAGGTGCCCGGCACCCAGGTCACCGGCGCCCGGGTCACCGGTGCCCGTGCCCGCGCCGACCACGACCACACGCCAGTCCGTGAACGTCTGCTGGAGCAGCCCGTCGAGGATCCGGCGCAAGGCCTCGGCGGGGCCCGGCGCCCCGGGGCCGCGGCGGGCGAGGACGACGACCGCCACGGAGGCCCGGGCGGCGGGCGCCGCCCGGGTCCCGGCCGCCTCCGCCGTGGTGTTCGCACCCGGGCCGCCGTCCGCGGAGCCCTCGGCGGTCGTGGCCGTGCTCGCGGTCGTGGCCGTGCTCGCGGTCGTGCTCGCGGCCGAAGGAACCGCATAGCGGCGCCGCAGCGCCCGGGCCACGGGGGCGCCCACCCCGCGCTGCGGGAGGCAGGATGCCGGGAGGTCCCGCGGCCGGCCGCCGCGCAGCGCCTCCACCACCCCGTCCCACCACTGCGCGGACGCCGCGGCGACGGCAGGAGCGGCGTCCAGGAGGGCGGCCCGGACGGCCGCCCGGCCCTCCACGGCTTCGGCGGCCCACTGCTGGACGGCCGCACGGGCGTCCCAGGCGACCTCGCCCGGCGTGAGCAGCGCGGCCAGCGGAACGACGTGCTCCACGAGCCCCCACCGGTCGAGCAGGGCTTGCATGCTCCGATCGGCATACGAGGTCCACGCGACCGGCAGGACGTTCGACCCGACGGGCAGGGCGAGGGCCAGCGCGTCGCGGGAGGACGTCACCACGTGCTCGGCCCCGGAGCGGAGAGCCTCCACCGCCTGGTCCGGCGCGACCACGGTGCGCCGGACGTCCTCCGGGAGCAGCGCCGCGACGGCCGCGCAGAACCGGGCGTCCCGCTCGGCACCGGTGGCCGGGAGGAGCGTGACGGCAGCGCCCGTCCGGTGCACGAGGGCGTCGAGCAGTGCGGCCGGCACCGGCGCGGCCTCCTCCGGCCCGAACGGTCCCGACGGGTGGTCCAGCACCGCCACGACCCGCGGTGACGCTTCCGTCCTCCCGCGGGCTCCGGCGGGACCTCGCGGCACGAGCAGCGCGTCGTCCCACCCGGTGCACAGCGTGGGATGGCCGGGGCACAGCTGCGCGGCCACGGCCCGGGAGATCTCGTCCCGGACCCCCACGAAAGAGGCCGCCGCGAGCAGTTCGGCCAGCGCGGGCGCCGGTTCCGCCCGGTCGTCGAGGGCCAGGCCGCTGATCACCACGCGGCGCCCGCCGCGCACCGCGGCGCGGGCGGCCTCGAGCCAGGCGGCCGCCGTGCCCGCCTCCATCGCACCGCCGGTCCCGGCCAGCAGCAGCGCTTCCGACACGGGTCCGGCGGCACCCGTGGCGTGCTCCTCGACGACGCGGCTCCGGCCGTCTTCGCCCACGGAGCCGCCGTCGTCCTCGGCTCCGGCGAGCTGCCGCGTCACCGGCACCACCCCCGGCCCGGGCAGCCCCAGGAGCACGGGCTCGACCCCGCGGTCGGCCAGCTCCCGGAGGAGTGTCCGCCGCACGATCTCCTCGGCCGTGCCGGGGGCCGGCGCGCCGGGGCCTCCGCGGTCGCCGGCGAGACGGTCGCCGGCGCGGCGCTCGTCCGCGAGGCGGTCGGTGACGACGTCGATGCGCATGGCGGGACCCTCTCCTCGGCTGCTCGTGGACGCCATTGTCCCAGTCCTGGGCGCCTTCTCCGGGCGCCGCCGGCCGGCGGCCGGGCGGCGGCCGGGGCCGTGGCGCGGCCGGACGCCGTCCCCCGCACGCCGGACGCTGTACGAGGTTGCAGGTCCGTACGAAATCGCCTTGTTCCCGCGGGAGGACGTGCGCCACTGTGGAAGTCCACAGAGCACCAACTCCGCCGGCGGCAGCCGCCCGGAGCCTCTCGGGACCGGACCCCGCCCCTGAATATGCCGATGAAGACATGTTGGCACGGGCGGCCGGGACGGTCACGGGACGCCCCTCGTCCGCCACCGGAGCAGGCCGGTCGATCCCCCGGCCCCGGAGTTCCCGCGCACCGCGCCGCGGGAGGAGTCGAGGAGTCCCGCCATGTTGAACGCCGCCGTGATCAGCCCCCAGCCCATGACCCGCATCGCCGTGCAGCGGGAGTCCGTGGAGCACCCCGAGCACGGCGTGCGGGTCGGCATCGCGGCCGGCTCCGTTCCGGAGTTCCTCGCCCAGAACGCGTCCGAGGTGGGAGTGGTGCTGCTGAGCATGAGCACCCTGGACGGGCGGAGCCTCGTGCAGAACATCTCCGACCTCACGGCGCACGAGCACGTGGTGGTCGTGCTCGCGTCGCAGGACGACGTCCATCGGGTCCGCTCCGCCTTCGCCTTCGGCGCCTCGGGAGCCGTGGGCAAGTGCGAACCGATCAGGGACGTCTTCCGGACGCTGCGCCTCGCCAAGCAGCTGGGGCACTTCGTGAGCGACCGCCTCCAGGAGGCGGTCGCCGACCTGCCGGCCCAGGCTCCCGCGAAGCTCTCCGCGAGGGAGCGGGAGGTGCTCACGCTCTACGTCGACGGCCTGCAGGAGCAGGAGGTGGCCCTGCGGCTGGAGATCGCCGAGTCCACCGTCGAGGAGCACCTCAAGCGCATCCGCCGGAAGTACGCGCTCGTGGAGCGCCCGGCCCGTACCAAGCTGGAGCTCTACAAGCGGGCGATCGAGGACGGCATCATCCCGCCCGTGCTGCCGCTCGCCTGACTCCGGCCGTGCCGCGGTCCGGTCCCCCGGGGCGCCCCCCGGGGGACCGGACCGTGCTCCCGCGTCTCGGGTAACAATCCCCGCGGAACCCGGCCGGCCCTCGGAGGCCGGATCGGCGCTCCTACACTGGAGGTGCCCCCCAGCACGCGCCGTTCCGGTTCCGCCCGGCACCGGAACCGTAGCCCCGGCGGGCCCGGCGGGAGCGCCACGGCGAGCTCGCGCGAGGCCTGTCCGGCACCGTCGGCGGCCGGCGGCAGTCCGGCCCCGATCCGATGAGCCGACGGAGGCACGCCTCCGCGCACAGGAAGCCGAGGCCATGGACGCCGAGGACCGCAGGGAACAGGACACCGCACACCCCCGAGAGCTCGAGGACCTCCGGGCCCGGGTGTCGGGGACGATCGTCGAGCCCGACGACCCGCTCTACGACGACGCCCGGCGCGTCTGGAACGGCATGGTCGACGCACGGCCCCTCGCCGTCGTCCGCGCGGGCTCCGTGGCCGACGTCGACCCGGTGCTCTCCCTCGCCCAGCACACGGGACTGCCGCTGGCCGTCCGCGGCGGCGGCCACGGCGTCGCCGGCCACGGCACGGTGGAGGGCGGGATCGTCCTCGACCTGGGCGCGCTGCGGCGCGTCGACGTGGACCCGGCGAGCCGTCTCGTGACCGTGGAGCCCGGTGCCACGCTGGCCGACGTCGACCGGGCGACGAACCCGCACGGGCTCGCGGTGCCCCTGGGCGTCGTGAGCGCCACGGGTGTCGCCGGCCTCACCCTCGGCGGGGGCGTGGGCTGGCTGACCCGCAGCGACGGCCTGACCCTGGACCACCTCGTCGCCGCGGACGTGGTGACGGGCACCCGGGAGCACCTGCACGCCGACGCACGGCACAACCCTGACCTCTTCTGGGGGTTGCGCGGGGGCGGGGGCAACTTCGGGGTGGTCACCTCCTTCACCTTCCGGGCCCGCGAGCTGCCGGTCCCCGTGCTGGGCGCCAACCTGTTCTACCGGCGCGAGAAGTGGCGCGGGGCGCTGCGGGCGTTCGCCCGCTGGACGGCCGACCTCCCGGACGCGATGAACTCCATCGCCTCCGTCCTGTCGCTGTTGCCCGGGTTCGGGCTGGGCGAGGACCCGGTGCTCATCCTGGGCGCCGCCTGGGTCTCCCCCGACACCGAGGAGGGCCTGCGGCTGCTGGAGCGCCTGCGGGCGGAGGCCCCGCCGGACGAGGAGGAGGTCGGCCCGGTGGAGTGGCCCGCGTGGCAGTCGGCGCTGGACGAGCTCTTCCCGAAGGGGTCCCGCGCCTACTGGAAGAACGCGGCGTTGCCGGCCCTGACGGACGAGGTCCTCGACGTCCTGGTGGGGCTCGCCTCGGAGATCTCCTGGTACGGCACCGGCTTCGACCTCCACCACATGGGGGGCTTCTTCGGCCGAGTGCCCGCTGGGGCCACGGCGTTCCCGAACCGCTCCGCCCGCTACTGGCTCAACGTCTACGGCTACTGGCAGGACCCCGCCGAGGACGCGCGCCTGACCGCCTTCGCCCGGCGGGTCCACGCCGCGGTCGAACCGTTCACGGAGTCCGGCCAGTACGTGAACTTCCTCGGCGCCGAGCACGGGGCGGCATCCCCCGAGGCGGCCCGCCAGGCCTACGGGGAGCGCACGCACGCCCGGCTCGTGGCCCTCAAGGACCGGTTCGACCCCGGCAACGTGCTGCGCCGCAACCACAACATCCCGCCGAGCTCGTCCTGACGCGGCGCCTCAGGGGGCGCCGAGCAGCCGCAGGAGGGCCGCCGCGGCCGCCCCGAGGACCACGACCAGGAGGAAGGGAGCGCGCAGCATCAGCGCCGCCCCGGCGACGACGAGCGCCCCGAGCCGGGCGTCGAGGGCCAGCTCCCGGGCGGAGCCGAACGCGTTCATCACCACGAGAGCGGCGAGCAGGCCGACCGTGACGGTTCCGGCCGTTCTCCCCACCCGCGGATCGTCCAGGACGCGGTCGGGCACGAGGTAGCCCACGAGCTTGAGGGCGTAGGACAGCGCGCATGCCGCCAGCACCCAGAACCACAGGCTCATCCGCCGGCCCCCGTCCCCCCACGGCCGGCCGAGCGGTCCCGGACCTCCACCCGCCCGGACAGGCCCAGGGCCGCCGCGACGACCGCGGCCACGAGGATCGGCAGGCCCGCCGGGAGGACCGGGATGGTCAGGGCCGTCACCAGTGCGCACACCACGGCCACGGCCACGGGCTCCCGGGCGCTCAGCCGCGGCCACAGCAGGGCCAGGAAGGCGGCCACGGCCGCACCGTCCAGCCCCCAGCGGGCGGGATCGCCCAGGGCGTTGCCCAGCAGGGCGCCCAGCACGGTGAACAGGTTCCACAGCGCGAACACGCCCAGTCCGGCGGCCCAGAACCCGCGGCGCTCCTCGACGGCGTGGGTCTGCGAGGAGGCGGTCGCGTTGGACTCGTCGATGGTCACGTGGGCGGCGACCAGCCGCTTCCAGCCGCGCGGGCGGACGAGGGCGTTCATGTTCATGCCGTAGACCGCGTTGCGCACCCCCAGCAGGGTGGCCGCGCCCAGTGCCGAGGCGCCCGAGCCGCCGCCGGAGACCACGCCGATGAACGCGAACTGGGACCCGCCCGTGAACATCAGCGCCGACAGCGCCACGGTCTGCCAGAAGCTCAGGCCGGCCGCCACGGACAGGGCGCCGAAGGAGATGCCGTACAGTCCCGTGGCCACGGCCACGGACAGCCCGATGCGCACCCCCGGCGAGGACCGCCAGCCGAGGGGAACGGCGTGGCTCACGGACGACGCTGCCCGGCGCCCGCGCCGTCCGGGGAGACGCCCCCGGGGACGACGCCGGGAACGCCGCCGGGGAGGTCCTGGGGGTGGTCCTCCGAGGCGGTGCGGGAGACGTCCTCCGGGCGCCCCGGGCCGGCCTCCCGGGCGGCCGACCCGGCCTCGGCCGCGTCGAGGGCGTCCAGCGCCTGGACGAGGGCGAGGTGGGCGAAGGTCTGGGGGAAGTTGCCGGTCATCCGCCGCTCCTCGGGCGACCACCCCGCGGCGAGCAGGCCGAGGTCGTTGGCCCGCGACAGCACGAGGTCCACGAGCCGCCGCGCCTCCTCGGTCCGCCCGGTGCGCGCGTACTGGACGGCCAGCCACAGGGAGGCCCCCAGGTGCGGCGGGTCCTGGCCCACGAACCCGTCCACGCCGATCACCCCGGCGTAGGCGTCCGGGTCGGCGGGGTCCACGGGGCCCAGGACGTTGCGGTAGCGGTGGATCAGCCCGCAGGGGTGGCGCAGCTCCTCCTCGATCCGACGGACCGTGCCCAGCATGCGCTCGTCGTCGTGGGCCACGAAGCCCACCTGCGGCAGCTGGAGCAGCGAGGCGTCGACGGTCCGCGCGCCGTAGTACTGGACGAAGGAGCCGTGCTCGGGGTCGTAGCCGCTGGTCCAGATCTCCTCGGCGAGCGCGTCCCGCAGCTGCTCCCACAGCGGGGCGTCCCCGGGCAGGCCGTGCACGCGCACCGCGTCGACGCCGGACTGCAGCGCCGCCCACATGAGCACGCGGGAGTGCGTGTAGTACTGCCGCTCCCCCCGCATCTCCCACAGGCCCTGGTCCTTGACCTCGTAGTTCTCCACGACGGAGCGCAGCATCGCCTGCTGCAGGGGCCAGGACAGGTGGTCCTCGACGGCCCCGCGGCGGCGCAGCTTCTCGAACACGACCATGACGTGGCCCACGGCGTCCGACTGGTGCTGGGCGGCCGCGCCGTTGCCCTCCCGGACGGGCCGCGAGCGCTCGTAGCCCGGGAGGTCCAGCTGGTGCTCGCGGCCGCGGCGCTCCCCGGCCAGGCCGTAGATGTTCTGCAGGTCGTGCGGGTCCCCGGCGACGGCGCGCAGCAGCCAGTGCCGCAGCTGCACGGCCTCACGGTCGTGGCCGTGGTCCAGCATCACCTCGAGCGCCGTCGCCGCGTCCCGCAGCCACGCGAAGCGGTGGTCCCAGTTGCGCTCCCCGCCCACGACCTCCGGCAGGGACGTGGTCGGGGCGGCCACGAGCCCGCCGGTCTCCTGGTGCATGAGCGCCCGGACCACGAGCAGGGACCGGCGCACGACGTCGGGGCGGTCGGCCGTTGCGTGCCCGCGCGCGGGCGCCGTGCTCGGCGGCTCGCCCGCGCCGGCGGCCGGCGGGGCGTAGTGCCCGGACCAGTCCTGCCACAGCTCCACGGTGCGCGTGAGCTGCTCGTTGACGTCGATGGGCGCGGGCGGGGTGCGGTGGGACGGGAAGTGGGTGAGGACGAAGTCGCGGGCCTGGCCGGCCGAGACCGTGAACGTCCCGCGGTGGCGGCGCTCGTCGTCGTCGCCGGAGGCCTCCGGGAGGGGCTCCCCGCGCAGGACGAGGGCGTCGGGGCCGGCCATCGCCACGAGCATGGGCGGCGCGGGGTCACCGCCGTCCGGGTCCTCCTCGCCCTCGAAGCGGCTGACCCAGGGCACCATGGCGCCGTAGCCGAAGCGGATCCTCAGCTCCTGGTACATCTCGACCTCGCCGGTGAGCCCCTCGACGCGCCGGACCATCTCGGTGCGGGAGGTCAGCGGCAGGAAGTCGGTCACGCGCACCGAACCGGAGTCCGTGACCCACACGGTCTGGAGCACGAACGTGTTCTCCACGTAGAACCGCTCGGCCACCTCGGCGCCGCTCTCCTCCTCGTCGAGGGGCCCCTCGTCGCCGTCCGCGGGGACCGTGCAGGCCGGGGCGAGCAGCCAGCGCCCGTGGTCCGCCTCGCCCAGCAGGGCGCTGAAGACCGAGGGCGAGTCGAACCGGGGTGCGCACAGCCAGTCGACGGAGCCGGTGCGGGAGACCAGCGGACCCGTGCGCATGTTCGAGAGCAGGGCGTAGTCCTCGATCAGTGAAGCCATGCCTCATAGATTCGCACATCCGCGGCGCACGTCCCGCCCGGGGCGTTCACCCCGCCCGGCGGCGCACCACGACGGCCACCGCCGCCGCGACCGCGACGGCGGCCACGGCCAGCGCGGCCCACACCGCCGGTGGCGGGCCGGTGCCCCCGGCGTCCTGGGGGGCCGCCGCGGGCTGCTCCGCGGCCGCACGCGGCTCCTCGGTCGCCGGGCCGGGAGGGTCCGTGGGCGCCGGCCTGCCGTACGCCTCGGTGAAGGAGAGCTCGTAGCTGTCCGCCACCCCCTCGGCGGCGACGATCGGCGTGGCCTCCGCGACGGTCGGGGACTGCCCGTGGTAGACCGCCTCGGTCGCCCCGCCCGGCAGGACCTGGACCGCACGCAGGTGGATCGGCAGAGCGTGGCCCTCGACCACCTGCGGGTCGACCGAGAACGTCCCGTCCTCGGCGACCGGGGCGGAGGAGATCCCGACGAGCTCGCCGTCGCGGTCCGAGAGCACCTCGACGACCACGCTCGAGGCGTCCGGCGCCGCGCCCTCCACCCGCCCGGTCAGGGGCGCGAGCATGCCGGGCCCCTGTCCTGGTGGCGGGCCGTCGAAGACGAGGGTCATGGCCCCGTTGTCCCCGGGCCGGAGGGTGACCGGAGTGGCCGGGCCCGTGGTGCCGCTCGCCGGGTGCCTGGCCTGCACGAGGTACTCCCCCGGCTGCACGCCCGTGAACTCGAACGTCCGGCCGTCCCCGGTCGACACGGAGCGGGCCGGACCGGTCTCCCCCGGCCTGATCAGCTCCACGGTCCACCCCGACCCGTGGTGGCCGAAGATCTCGCCCGAGACCCGGGCCGACCCCTGCTGGGCCAGGATCGCGGGACCGGCCGCAGGGGCGTCCGCGGCCGCCGGGAGCGCCGGAACGAGCGCCGCGGCGAGGGCGAGGCCCGGCACGACCGCGGCGAGGATGCGGACGGGGTGCGGGATCATGGGGGAACTCCTGGGTCGCGGGGCGCGGCGACCGGTCGGGTCACCGCCGGGCACCTCCATTCCAGGCACGGCCCGGGCGTGCGCAGAAGGGAACGGGCGGCACCGTGACCGGATCGTTGGATTCGGCCGGGAGTTCCGTTATACCCCCTAAGGGTATATAGTGGACGGCACGACCGAGGAGGACGCATGCCCCACAACCTGCCGCCGCACGGGTACACCGCCGAGAAGGACGCCTGGCTCAAGCGCCTGCGCCGCATCGAGGGACAGGTCCGCGGCGTGCACCGGATGGTGGAGGAGGACCAGTACTGCATCGACGTCCTCACCCAGATCTCCGCGATCCAGTCCGCGCTCAAGGCCGTCAGCCTCGGCCTGCTGGACGAGCACCTGAACCACTGCGTCGTGGGCGCGATCGAGGCCGCCCAGGAGTCCGGGGACACCACCCAGGTCGACGACAAGCTGCAGGAGGCCTCTGCCGCCATCGCGCGCCTGCTGAAGAGCTGACGCCCGGCAGGACGGCCCCGGGGCGGGCCCCGCCGAGGTGAGGGCCCCGGAACGCGCGGCCCCGACGAGAACACCCCCCCAGAGAAAGAGGAGAACATCGTGCAGACCACCGTCAACGTCTCCGGCATGACCTGCCAGCACTGCGTCCGGTCCGTGACAGAGGAGCTCGGCGAGCTGGACGGCGTCGACAACGTCGACGTCGAGCTCGTCCCCGGCGGGGTCTCCCACGTCGTGGTCACCGCCTCCCGGGAGCTGAGCGACGAGGAGGTCGCGGAGGCCGTGGAGGACGCGGGGTACTCGATTGGCTGAGACCCGCGCCGCCGTCCCCGACCGGGTCGCCGGGCCCCTGCGCACGCTCGAGCTCGACATCACGGGCATGACGTGCTCGTCCTGCGTCAGCCGGGTCGAGCGGAAGCTGGGCAGGCTCGACGGCGTGGACGCCTCCGTGAACCTGGCCCTGGAGACGGCCACCGTCCACGCCCCCGAGGACGTGAGCGACGAGGAGATCGTCGAGACCGTCGAGAAGGCCGGCTACGGGGCCGCGGTGCGCCACGCCCCCGGGCGCCGCGGGGCGCAGGACGCCCCGGCGATGGACCGGGTGGCGGGCCGGGAGTCCTCCTCCCTGCGCTCGCCGGAGGCCCTGCGGCGGCGCCTCCTGGTGGCGGCGGCGCTCTCCGCCCCGGTGTTCGTGATCTCGATGCTGCCCGGCTTCCAGTTCCCGCACTGGGGCTGGGTCGTCGCGGTCCTGAGCCTGCCGGTCGTGACGTGGGCGGCGTGGCCGTTCCACCGCTCGGCGGCCGTCAACGCCCGCCACCTGACCTCCACGATGGACACCCTCGTCTCGCTCGGCGTCTCGGCCGCGTACCTCTTCTCGCTGTGGAACCTGCTGCGCGAGCCGGCCATGACGGCGGGGGCCATGCCCGGGCACGCCATGGACATGGCCGCCCACCAGCTCTACTTCGAGACCGGCGCCCTCGTGACGGCGTTCCTGCTGCTCGGCCGCTGGCTGGAGGCCCGGGCGAAGGCCCGCTCCGGGGAGGCGCTGCGCGCGCTGCTGGAGCTCGGCGCCAAGGACGCGGTGGTGCTCCGGGACGGCGTCGAGACGCCGGTGCCCGCGGACCGGCTGCGGCGCGGGGACCGGATCGTGGTGCGCCCCGGGGAGAAGATCGCCGCGGACGGCGTGGTCGTCGAGGGCCGCTCGGCCGTGGACACCTCCCTGCTGACCGGGGAGTCGCTGCCCGTCGAGGTGGAGACCGGCGACGCCGTCACCGGCGCCACGATCAACACCAACGGCCGGCTGGTGGTCGAGGCCACCCGCGTGGGCTCCGAGACGACCCTGGCCCGGATGGGCCGGATGGTCGCGCAGGCCCAGGCGGGCAAGGCACCCGTGGCGCGGCTCGCGGACCGGATCTCCGGGGTCTTCGTGCCCGTGGTCCTGGGCATCGCGCTGCTCACGCTGACCGGGTGGCTCGTGCTGACCGGGGACGTCCACGCGGCGTTCGTGGCGGCCGTCTCCGTGCTGGTCATCGCGTGCCCGTGCGCGCTCGGCCTGGCCACCCCCACGGCCCTGCTCACGGGCACCGGCCGCGGTGCGCAGCTGGGGATCCTGATCAAGAGCGCCGAGGTGCTCGAGGACACCCGCAGCGTGGACACCGTGGTGCTCGACAAGACGGGCACCGTGACCAGCGGCCGGCTCTCCGTGGCCTCCGTGGTCCCCGTGTCCGGGTACTCCCGGGAGCAGGTCCTGGACCTCGCGGCGTCCGTGGAGCACCACTCCGAGCACCCCATCGCCCGCGCCGTGGCCGCGGCCACCCCGCACCGGCTGCCGGTCTCGGGGTTCGACTCGGCCCCCGGCGGCGGCGTGCGCGCGCGCGTGACGGACGGGATGCACTCCCGGTCGGTGGTCGTCGGGCGGACCACGTGGCTCACCGAGAACGGCGTGCGGCTCGCCGGCTCCCACCTGGAGGCCCTCCGCCGGGCCCAGGAGGGCGGGTCCACCACGATCCTGGTGGCCGTGGACGGCGCCCTCGTGGGCTTCGTGGACCTGCGCGACACCGTGAAGGAGGACGCCCGCGAGGCGATCGGCCGGCTCGTGGACCTGGGCCTGCGCCCCGTCCTGCTGACCGGTGACAACGAGCCCGTGGCCCGGTCCGTGGCCGCCGAGGCCGGCATCCCGGCCTCCGACGTCGTCGCGGACGTCAGCCCGGCGGGGAAGGTCGCGGTGGTCCGCGACCTGCAGGACGACGGCCGCGTGGTGGCCATGGTCGGCGACGGGGTCAACGACGCCGCGGCCCTGGCCCAGGCCGACCTCGGGATCGCGATGGGCTCCGGCACGGACGCGGCCATCGAGGCCGCGGACATCACGATCGTGCGCAGCGACGTCGGCTCCGTCCCGACGGCGATCGCCCTGTCCCGCCGGACGCTGTCGATCATCAAGTCCAACCTGTTCTGGGCCTTCGCCTACAACACGGTGGCCATCCCGGTGGCCGCGGCGGGGCTGCTGAACCCGGTGGTCGCCGGCGCCGCCATGGCGTTCAGCTCGGTGTTCGTGGTGCTCAACTCCCTGCGGCTGCGCGGCTTCGGCCGCTGACGCGGGACGGCGCGCGACGCCCCGGGAGGATGTCCTCCCGGGGGGCGTCGCACGTCGTGGGGCGCCGCTCAGCCGTCTGCGGTGCCGGGGTTGACGGGGCTGTCCTCCTGCTCCCCGAGCGGAGGCAGCTCCTCCTTGTTCTGCTCCTGGGCCACGTCGCCGCCGGTGGTCTCCTGCCCGTCGTGCTGCCGTCCCAGGCGCTCGTCGACGGCCTGCTCGAAGCCCTCGGTGTCCAGGCACTCCGGCCGGCCGGCGGAGTCCTCCGGCGGGGTCGACCGGTTGCTCATCCGTGCTCCCGTTCCGCGGATCCCACGGGCGTGGGCCGCTGCTGCTCACGGCTCCAAATCCAGTGAGCGGCGGCCCGGCGGCCAAGGCCCCGCCGGCCGCGGGTCAGGCGCGCGCGGGTCCGTCGTCGTCGCCGTCCGCGGGGCGCCGCGCGGGCCCGGAGCCGTCGGCGGGGTCACGGCCCGGGAGGCCCTCGCCGACCGTGTCCGGGCGGACGCGCTGGCCGAACTCGGCCTCCTCGGCGGGCTCGCCGCCCTCCCCGGAGGGCGCCCCGGCGGCCCGGCGACGGGCGCGGGCCTCGGCGTAGAGCTTCGCGGAGGAGCGGTTCACACCGGTCCCCCGGCCGAGGTGCGGGTCGTTGGGCTTCTCGACGATCATGAGCGTCGCGCTGACCACGAGCGTCACGATGAACACGACGCCGGCGGCGACGAAGGCGAGGTCCAGGCGCAGGGGGTTGTCGGTGCCGCCGCTGGCGAAGATCGCGACGGCTCCGAACACGACCGCCGCGAGCACCCCGGAGAGGATCAGGGGTCCCTTGACGTCGGCCCCGGGGCCGCCTCTCGAGCCCTTGCGCTGTGCCACTCGTCCTCCTCGTGAACCGGTTCCGCCGGCGGGGCGGGGCCCGCCGTGCGGTTGACCAGTCTACGCCGTTCCCGCCGGCGCCCGTCCCCGGCGGTCCTCGTGCCGGAGGGTCAGGGCGGCCAGCAGGTGCGTGACCCCGATGACGACCGCGGCCGCTCCCACCACCCCGAAGAGCGCCTTCGGGCCGAGGTCCGCCACGAGCACGAGGCCCGTGGCGGCGAACACCGTCGCGAGCCCGGCGATGGTCCAGTCCCGCCCCAGCGGGAACGTGGTGCGGAACTTCAGCCCCAGGGCCAGCTCCGTGAGGCCGGCGAAGCCCATGATCAGGCCCGCGGAGAGCACGATGCCGCCGGCGCTGTCCCCGCCCAGGACCGTGAGGACCCCGCCCACGACGTAGAGCAGGCCGTAGGACTGCGGGATCTGCCGGCTGGGCCCCAGGTCCACGGCGTCGTTGCCGTTGAGCCGCAGCTGCAGGAGGATGCTCGCCGCCCCGGTGAGCGCCAGCCACAGGCCCGTGCCCCAGGCCACGACGGCGAGGGTCGGCTGCTGCCAGAAGATGGTCACCGCGGCGAAGACCAGCGCCACGAGCGCGCGCACGAGCGTGGGCGCGAAGAGGTCGCGGTGGATGCCGGTGCTCGGGTCGGGGTGCACGGTGCGCCTTTCGGAGGGTGCGGGGAGGCCCGCGGGCCGGGGACAGTCTAACGACCGGCGCCGTGCCCGGGCCCCGCCAGCACCCGCGCGAGGGCCTCGAGCCCCTCGGTCAGGGCCTCCCCCTCGGGGGCCGCGCCCGTGGCGCCGAAGCCGACGACGACGCCGCGCCGGCCGCCCCCGGCGCCGTGGGCCCAGTAGGAGCCCAGCGCCGCGACCCGCACCCCTGCCGCGGCGGCGCGGGCGACCACGTCCTGCTCGTCGAGCGGGACCTCGCCGGTGAACTCGAGGACGGCGTGCAGCCCCCCGTCCATCGGCACGGCCCGCACGCCCTCGACGTCCCTGAGCGCGCCGGTGAGCAGGTCCCGCCGGCGCCGGTACTCGCGGCGCATCCGGGCCGTGTGCCGGCGCAGCCCGCCGCCGGCGAGAAAGCGTGCCATCGCGTCCTGGACGACCGCCGACGCCGGGTTCCCCAGGTCCGTGCGCAGCCACAGCAGCTCCTCCCGGAGCGCGGGCGGGGCGAGCAGGTAGCCCACGCCCAGGCCGGGGGCGAGGACCTTGGTGAAGGACCCCAGCGTGGCCACGTGCCCGCCGGTGCCCAGCAGCCGGCCGGGCGCGGGCGGCTCGGGGACGGCACCCGGAGGACGGTCCAGCGAGGCGAGGGCCGGCAGCGGTTCGCCCACGTAGCGCAGCTCGGAGTCGTAGTCGTCCTCGACGACCAGCGCGTCCTGCGCCCGGGCCCAGGCCAGCAGCTCGAGCCGGCGGGCCGCGGGCATCGACGCCCCCAGGGGGTACTGGTGGCTGGGAGTGACGACCACCGCGTCGGGGGCGCGCTCGACCTCCCACCGCCCCGCCCCCGACCACGCGCCGGAGGGCAGGTGCGCCGGGTCGAGGCCGTGGTCGTCGATCGGGACCGGCAGCACCTCGTGGCCGAGCCGCTCCGGCACGCGGCGCAGCGAGGGGTAGCCGGGGTCCTCGACGGCCACCCGCAGCCGACGGCCGGCGTGCGCGCCGAGCACCCCCAGCAGCAGCTGCAGGCCGTCCCGGGCGCCCGCCGTGACGAACAGGTCCGCGGGATCCCGGACCACCCCGCGCATCAGCCGCAGGTGCTCGACGATCTGCTCGCGCAGCTCCCGGGAGCCCTGCGGGGGCGGGGCGGCGGTCCCGGCGGCGGCGGCGGCGTCACGCCACGCGGCCCGCCACTGCGGCGTCGCCAGCCGCGCGGTGTCCGGGCGCCCGGGCGTGAGATCGATCACCGGGCGCGCCCGTGCCCGGCGCGGGGGCGCCGGCGACCGGACGGGTCCGGGGCGGGCGGCGGGGGGCTCGACCCGCGAGCGCGCCAGGTCCGGGTGGACGACCGTGGCCCCGTTCGTGGCGTGCAGGTAGCCCTCGCCGTGGAGCTGGTCGTAGGCGGTGACCACCGATCCGCGAGAGATGCCCAGCCGGGCCGCGAGGCCCCGCGTGGAGGGCAGCGGGTCCCCGGGACGCAGGGCCCCGGAGACCACGAGCTCCCGCAGCTGCTGGACGAGCTGGGCGGGCAGGGGTGCGGGGTCGGCGCGGTCCACGCGCACCGGCAGCTCCACGTCGTGGGGGTGGCGCACGGTTCTGCTCCTTCCCGGTTCCGGCCCCTTCCCGGGCCTGCTCCGCTTCCCGGGCCTGCTGCGTCCCGGGGCCCGGCCGTCACCGGGACGGCCTGAGGCCTCCGGGCCGGTGCCCGGCGCTTCCCCGGCGGGTGGTCCAACAGATTCTACGGTTGGTGGACTTGTTCATGGACCACTTCACTCCGCAGAATGGGGGCATGACCGATCTGCAGACTGCTGCCGCCCAGAACTCCTCCCGCCCCGCCGCCGGGAGCGCCACCCCGCTCACCGGTTCCCCGCTCGTCAAGCGCGGGCTGGCCGACATGCTCAAGGGCGGCGTCATCATGGACGTCGTCACGGCCGAGCAGGCGCGCATCGCCGAGGACGCCGGCGCCGTGGCCGTCATGGCGCTCGAGCGCGTGCCCGCCGACATCCGCGCCCAGGGCGGCGTGGCCCGCATGTCCGACCCCGACCTCATCGAGGGCATCCAGGCCGCCGTCTCGATCCCCGTCATGGCGAAGGTCCGGATCGGGCACTTCGTGGAGGCCCAGGTGCTCGAGCACCTCGAGGTGGACTACATCGACGAGTCCGAGGTCCTCTCCCCCGCCGACTACGTGAACCACATCGACAAGCAGCGTTTCACCGTCCCGTTCGTGTGCGGGGCCACCAACCTGGGCGAGGCCCTGCGCCGGATCGCCGAGGGTGCGGCCATGATCCGCTCCAAGGGCGAGGCCGGCACCGGCGACGTGTCCGAGGCGACCAAGCACATCCGCACGATCCGCGGCGAGATCGCCGAGCTGCAGGCCGTCCACAAGGTCTCCCCGGACGCCCTCTACGTCAAGGCGAAGGAGCTCGCCGCCCCCTACGACATCGTCCTCGAGGTCGCCCGCACCGGGAAGCTGCCCGTGGTGCTGTTCACCGCCGGCGGTGTGGCCACGCCCGCGGACGCCGCGATGATGATGCAGCTCGGCGCCGACGGCGTGTTCGTGGGCTCCGGCATCTTCAAGTCCGGCAACCCCGCGGCCCGCGCCCAGGCCATCGTGAAGGCCACCGCGTACTTCGACGACCCCGAGAAGATCGCCGAGGCCTCCCGCGGGCTCGGCGAGGCGATGGTCGGGATCAACGTGGCCGACCTCGCCGCGCCGCACCGGCTCGCGGAGCGCGGCTGGTGACTCCGGCGCCCCGGGTGGGCGTCCTCGCCCTCCAGGGCGGGGTGGCCGAGCACGCCCGGATGCTCGAGGAGCTCGGCGCGGAGCCCGTGCTGGTCCGGACCGCGGAGCAGCTCGCCGGGCTGGACGCGATCGTCCTGCCCGGCGGGGAGTCCTCGACCGTGGACCGGCTGCTGCGCCTGTTCGGGCTGCGCGAGCCGCTGCGGGGCGTGATCCTCGAGGGGCTGCCCACGCTGGGCACCTGCGCCGGGCTGATCCTGCTCTCCTCCGGCATCGAGGACCCCGCCCCCGGCCAGCGGACCCTCGAGGTCCTGGACGTCACCGTCGCCCGCAACGCCTTCGGCTCCCAGACGGCCTCCGAGGAGGTCGAGCTCGCGTGGGGCGAGGACGGGGCCGCGGTCCGGACGGCGTTCATCCGCGCTCCGGTGGTCACCCGGGTGGGCGAGGGCGTCGCGGTCCTGGCCCGCCACCGCGGCCAGGTGGTCGCCGTCGCGAGCGGGAACGTCCTCGGGATCTCGTTCCACCCCGAGCTGACCGGGGAGACCACGGTGCACCGGCACCTGCTGGAGCTCGTGGCCGCCCGGCGCGCGCTGGCCGCCTGACCCCGTTCGCGGCCCGTCGCGCCCCGACGAGCACCTCTCTCGCGCCCCGGGGAGCACCTCGCGCCCGTTGAGCGCACACGCGATGTCGATCTCCGTCACCGAAAACACGGCATCACGTGTGCACTCGACGGGAGTGTGAGAAACCGGGGTGGGCGGACCGGGGCGCGCTCAGCGCGGCCTGCGGGTGGGGACCACCATCACCGGAGCCTCGCTGTCCGCCAGCACGGCCTGCGAGACGGAGCCCATGAGCAGCCCCCGGAACCCGCCGTAGCCCCGGCTGCCCAGCACGAGGAGCTCCGCCGAACGGCTCGCCTCGGCGAGCCGTTCGGCGGGGGGCCCGGTGCGCACGGCCGTCAGCACGTCCAGCCCCGGGTGGTCCTCCCGCGCCGCCTCGGCGACCTGCTCCACGAGCGCCCGCGCGGGTTCGGCGAGCTGCTCGCTGACGGCGAGATCCAGCTCCGGGGAACCCGTGGGGACGCTCACGGCGTCGGGCGCCACCGTGAGCAGGGCCAGTCCGAGGCCGTGGCGCTCCGCGTGCCGGGCGGCCGCCCACACCGCCGGGTTGTCCGCTCCGAGCCGGTCCACGCAGGCCACCACCCGGCCCTCCAGGGGCCCCGGAACGAGCTCGCGGGCGCCGCCCGGCACGACCACCACGGGGCACGCGGCGTGCGCCGAGGCCGCGGCGGAGACCGAGCCCAGCCGGCCGCGCACGCCGTGCCGGCCGCGGCGGCCCAGCACGAGGACGGAGGCTCCCTCCGACTCGCCGACCAGGACGCCGGCGGCGTCGCCGCGCTCCACCACGCCCACGGCCGCGACCCCCCGGGCACGGGCCCGGTCGACGGCGCGGGCGGCGGTCTTCTCGGCCTCCTCCTCGATCGCCTCCAGGAACGGCCCGTACAGGCTGGGGTCCACGGCCACCGGCCGGCCCATCGAGACCACGACCTTGAGCTCGCCCGCGGAGGCCTCGGCCTCTCGGACGGCCCAGTCCAGGGCGCGGTCGCTGTTCTCGGAGCCGTCGTACCCGACGACGATCTGCTCGGCCATCTGTCGCTGCTTCCTGCCGTGGGGTGGGGGGCGGGCTCCTGCCGGTGGCGCCGGGTCAGGCCCGGCGCGAGGGCACCACCATGACGGGTCCGGACGCGTTGTCCAGCACGGCCTGGGAGACCGAGCCGAGGAGCAGCCCGCGGAACCCACCGATGCCACGGGAGCCGACCACGACCAGGTCCGCGGACCGCGTGGCGTTCGTGAGGATGCGTCCGGGGCGCCCGACGAAGATGTGGTGCTCGACGGTGAGCTCGGGGTGCTCCGCGGCGATCTCGTCGGAGATCTCGGTGAGCTTGCGGTCCGCCTCCTGGAAGTACCGGGCCTGGTTGAACTCGTCCTGGAACCACTCGGGGGTCCCGGAGAGCGCGCCGTTCACGGAGACCAGCGCGAGGGGCTTGCCGTGCTCCTGCGCGTACTCCATCGCCTGGGCGAGCGCCGGGTTGCGAGAGCCCAGGGCGTCCAGGCCGACGACCACACGGCCGCTGAAGTCGACCTTCTCCGCCTTCACCGGCCCGTCGGCCTCGAGCGCGAGGTCGCCGGCGCCCAGGTGGCGCTCGGTGTGCTTGGCCTCGGCGGCCTCCGGGACGATGATCACCGGGCACTTGGCGTGCGCCGCGACCGCCGCGGACACGGAGCCGAGACGACCGCGCAGGGCGCCGCCGCGGCCGCGCTTGCCCATGACGACGAGGGCGGCCTCGCCCGACTGCTCGACGACGGCCTTGGCGGCGTCGCCCGCGGCCTCGACCGCCTCCACGGGCAGGCCGGCCGCCTCGGCGACCTGCCGCGCCTCGGCGAGGTTCTCGGCGTTCTCCTTCATCACCGCGTCCGTGAAGCGCATCTCGAGGCCGGGATCCCCGACGCCGATGACGGGGTAGGCCCCGACCAGGCGGATCGAGAAGTCGTGGGCCCTGGCTTCCTCGAGGGCCCGGTCGAGAGCGTGACGGGCCTGGTCCGAGCCGTCGACCGCGACGACCACGACGTCGTGTCCGCCGGTGGGCTGGTTCGCTGTGCTGGAGTCACTGTTCATACTTTGCATCGTAAGTGATCCACGGCACGCTTCCCGGGCGAGTCCGCGTTGTTACCGAGCGTTCCGGAGCAGCCAGGCGTCTCCCCGGGCCCGCAGCCCCAGGGTCAGCGCACGGGCCCCCAGGTATCCGCCCGCGTACGCGGTCCACAGCCACACGAGCCCGCCGGTGCCCGATCCGGCCGTGGTCGCCACGAGGAGCAGCAGGGGGCCGTAGACGGCGAGGTTGAGCACCCCGGCCAGCGCGAGGTAGCGGGCGTCCCCCGCCCCGATGAGCACGCCGTCGAGGACGAACACGTAGGCGGCCAGCGGCTGGCCGGCCGCCACCACGAGCAGGGCGGCCGCGAACAGGGCCTGGACCGCCGGGTCGGGGGTGAGCAGGAAGCCCAGCCGCGTGCCGGCCACCGCCACGACCAGCCCGGTCACGACGCCGAAGCCCAGCCCCCACAGCACGAGCCGGTTCATGAGCGCGCGCACGGCCCGGCGCTCGGCCGGGTCCCCGACGTCCCGGGCACCCATGTCGCGGCCCAGCAGGGCCTGCGCCGCGATGGCCAGGGCGTCCAGGGCGTAGGCCAGGAAGCTGAAGACCGTCATCACGAGCTGGTGGGCGGCGAGGTTCTGCGCGCCCTGGGCCGTGACGACCAGGACGGTCGCGAGGATGGCGGCCCGCAGGGAGACCGTGCGGAGCATGAGCCAGGAGCCCACGGCGAGGTGGGTGCGCAGCCGGACCCACGACGTCGCCGGCCCCACCCCGTGCTCCCGGGCCGCCGTGCGCAGGATCACGAGGTAGGCCAGGGCCATGGCCCACTGCACGGCGCTCGTGCCGATCGCGGCGCCGGCGACGCCCAGGCCCACGCCGTGCACCAGCAGGAGGTTGAGCCCGGCGTTGGACGCCGCGCCGACCCCGGCGATGAGCAGCGGGGTCCGCGTGTCCTGCATCCCGCGCAGCACGCCGGTGGCCGCCAGCACGAGGAGCATGGCGGTCAGCCCGGGCAGGGACCAGTGCAGGTAGACCACGGCGTGCTCCAGCACCTCGCCGCGCGCGCCCATCGCCCGCAGCAGCGGCCGTGCCGCCACCCACCCGGCGGCGGAGAGGACCACCCCGAGGCCCGCGGCCACCCACAGCCCGTCCCGGCCCACCGCCACGGCCTCCGGCAGCCGGCCGGCGCCGAGGTGCCGGGCGACCGCCGGGGTGGTGCTGTAGGCGAGGAACACCATGAGCCCGACGACCGTCTGCAGCACGGCGGCGGCCACGCCCACCCCCGCGAGCTCGGGGGTGCCGAGGTGGCCGACGATCGCGGAGTCCGCCAGCAGGAACAGCGGCTCCGCCACGAGCGCCCCGAAGGCCGGGACGGCCAGGGCGAGGATCTGCCGGTTGAGGTCCCGGGAGCGGGAGGTCGTGGTCACCGGACCAGGCTAGCGGCCACCTCCCGCACCCCGGGCACCGGTCAGAACGGGTACTGCGGGACGTCCGGGCTGATCGTGATCCACTGCGTCTCGGTGAAGGCCTCGATGTTGGCGGTCGGCCCGCCGAACCGCGATCCGGTGCCCGAGGACCCCGTCCCGCCGAACGGGGCGTTCGCCTCGTCCGCCACGGTCATCTCGTTGATGTGGATCTTGCCGGAGTGGACCCGGTCGGCGACCTTCAGCGCCTCGCCGACGTCGCCGATGACGGAGACCGAGAGCCCGTACTCCGAGGCGTTGGCGTACTCGATGGCCTCCTCGGTGCCCGAGACCTTCATGACGGGGGCGACCGGCCCGAAGATCTCGTCCTTCCACGCCGTCATCTCGTGGGTCAGCTCGCTGAGCACGGTCGGCCGGTAGAACAGCCCCTCGTGGCTGCCCCCGGCGACCACCCGGGCGCCTGCGATGGCGGTCTCCTGCACGATCGCGTCGATGGCCTTGAGCTGGCGCTCGTCGATGATCGGTCCCATGTGCACGGGCCCCGCGGAGGGGTCGCCGACCACGAGGGCCTCGGCCTTGGCCGCGAGCTTGTCCACGTACTCGTCGTGCAGGTCCTCGTGCACGAGGTGGCGCCCGGTGGTCATGCAGATCTGGCCCTGGTGGAAGAACGAGCCCATCGCCCCGACGCCCGCGGCCAGGTCCACGTCGGCCCCGGGCAGGACGATCACGGCGTTGTTGCCGCCGAGCTCCAGGTGGGCGCGCTTGAGGTGCTGCGCCGCCGCGGCGCCCACGTGCCGGCCGGCCGCCGTGGACCCCGTGAAGGACACGATCCGCACCTGGGGCGCCTCGACGGTGGCGGCTCCGACGTCCCCGCCGCCGGGCACCAGCTGGAGCACGCCGGGCGGCAGCCCGGCCTCCTCGAGGACCCGCATGATGAGTGCTCCTCCGGCCACCGAGGTGCGCGGGTCCGGCTTGAGCAGCACCGCGTTGCCGAGGGCCAGAGCGGGGGCCACGGAACGGATCGAGAGGATCAGGGGGAAGTTGAAGGGCGAGATGACCGAGACCACGCCGGCCGGCACCCGGCGGGACAGCGACCAGTGCGGGGCGTCGGAGGGAAGGTACTCGCCGTGCGGGAGGGTGGGCAGCGCGGAGGCCTCGTAGCACTCCGCCGCGGCGACGGAGGCCTCGAGCCCGGCCTTGGGCTGGATCGCGCCGGTCTCCCGGACCACCCAGTCCATGACCTCCTCGACGTGCTCCTCGAACAGCAGGCCCGCCCGGCGCAGCACCCCGGCGCGCTCCGAGGGCTTCAGCGCGGCCCACTGCTGCTGCGCCGCGGCGGCCTTCTCCGCGGCCTCGTACACGTCCTCCGGGGAGGCGTGCCCGATCTGGCCGAGCGTCTCGTCCGTGGAGGGGTTCTTGACGTCCTCCGTGCCGCCGCGGCCGTCGCGCCAGCCGTCCACATAGATCTTGCCGTTCCAGACCGACGTGTCGAGAAGTGCCATGAATGGTTCTCCTTCGTTCCGGCCGCGGGCCGGACCACCGGACGGCGACGTGACCCGCGGCACATGTGCGCTCGGGACCATCCTGCCTGTTCCTGGGAACGGGCACGGAACATGACGCGCCCCGGATCAGAGGCGGCGCAGGCGGTCCATCTCCCGGCGGTCCTTCTTGGTGGGGCGCCCGGCGCCCCGGTCCCGGCGCGGAACGGCGGCGTACCGGGCCGGCGGCCGGGGCGCGCTGTGGTCCACGTAGGCCGTCGCGGCCACGGGCGCGCCCACCCGCTTGGTGAGCAGCCGCACGACCTCCAGGACCTGCTCGTGGCCGGGCCGCCGCACCGTCACCCGCTGCCCGGGCCGCACCGGCTGGGCGGCCTTCACCGAGGTCCCGTCGATCTTCACGTGACCGGCCCGGCAGGCGGTCGTGGCGGCGGAGCGGGTCTTGAACACGCGTACCGCCCACAGCCACACGTCCACCCGCACACTGGTGGGCTGCTCCGGGGATTCCGTCCGTGTCATGAGCCCATTGTGCCGAAACCGGCGCCGGAGCGCGCCGGCCCCGTCACGGCCCCCTACACTGAGGCACATTCACCGAGGCACATTCATCGGTCGGCTGCTCACCGGTCACCGCCGCGTGCGGCCGGCCACCTCCCGAGGGAAGGACAGATCCATGAAGAGCAGGTTCCACGGGGCGGCGACCCTGTCCGTGCTGGCCGTCTCCGCACTGGCCCTGAGCGCGTGCGCCGGCGGGGACGGGGACGGAGGCGCGGAGTCCGAGGGCGGCGGCGAGGTGAACCTGATCCAGCCGGGGACCCTGACGGTGTGCTCGGACATTCCCTACGCGCCGTTCGAGTACGTCGAGGACGGCGAGACCGTGGGCTTCGACATCGACCTGGTGAACCGCATCGCCGAGGACCTCGGCGTCGAGCCGAACATCATCACCACGTCCTTCGAGGCCATCGAGACGGGCTCCGCGCTCGACACCGACCAGTGCGATCTCGCGGCGTCGGGCATGACCATCAACGAGGAGCGCGAGTCCGTCATGGACTTCTCGCAGCCCTACGTCGAGGACAACCTGGGTCTGCTCGTGGCCCCGGGCTCCGACATCGGGTCCGTGGCCGACATCGAGGGCCGCCGGGTGGGCGCCCAGCAGGCCACCACCGGCGAGGACCACGCCCGGGAGAACGGCGCGGACGTCGTCCAGTACGAGGACTCCGCCCTCATGATCCAGGGGCTGAACACCGGCGACGTCGAGGCCGTGGTCGCCAACATCTCCGTGGCCGGCCCCGCGATCGACGACAACCCCGAGCTGGAGCTCGTGGAGGAGATCGAGACCGGCGAGGAGCTGGGCCTGGCGGTCAAGACCGGCAACACGGCGCTGCTGGAGAAGGTGAACGAGTCGCTGAGCGCGATGGAGGAGGACGGCACCCTCGAGGAGCTCAAGGCCGAGTGGCTGGGCTCCGCGGAGAACTCCGAGTCGGGCGCCGCCAGCCCGGAGCCGGCCGAGAGCTGACCCGCCGTCCCGGGGCCCGGCCGGCGCGCCGTCGGCCGGGCCCCGGGACGAGCACGCCACGCGGAGGACGCCCGTGGCGGGTTCGCGCCCCCTGACGGGGCAGGATGGTCCCGTGAGCACCGTCTCCCGCCTCGAGCTGCGGCACGTCCACCCCGGGGTGCGCCCGCAGGACGACCTCCACCGTCACGTCAGCGGAACCTGGATCGAGGCCCACGAACTGCCGGAGGACCGCTCCTACGACGGCGTCGCCGCGGAGCTGACCGAGCGCACCGCCGAGCGCGTCCACGAGGTCATCCGGGCCGCCCCCACCGGGTCCCGGACGGAGGTGCTGTACCGCTCCTTCCTCGACGAGGAGGAGATCGAGCGGCGCGGCCTCGCCGCGCTGGACCCGGACCTCGAGGTGCTCGAGGCGGCGGTCGGCAAGGAGGACCTCGCCCGGGCCTCGGCCGCCCTCCACCGCACGGGCGTGGACGGGTTCCTGGCCTTCTTCGTGGACAACGACCCCCGGGACTCCTCGCGGCGGTCGTTCTTCCTGTGCCAGGGCGGGCTGTCCCTGCCCACGCGCTCGTACTACTCGGACTCCGTGCACGAGGAGCTGCGCCTGCGGTTCGCGGAGCACGTCGCGGCGATGCTCGACCTGGCGGGTCTGCCCGGGCGCGGGGGCACGACCGCCGCGGAGGCCGCGGCCACGGTGCTGGCCATGGAGACCCGGCTCGCGGCGGCGCACTGGGACGCCGTCGAGGCCCGGGACGTCGAGCGGATGTACAACCCGGTCGACGTCGCCGGCCTGCGCGCCCTGGCGCCGGGGTTCCCGTGGACGGCGTGGCTCGAGGGCGCGGCCCCCGGACACGGCCCGGCGGCCTTCGACCGGGTCATCGTCCGCCAGCCGTCCTTCGTGACGGCCCTGGGCCGGCTGTGGGAGGAGTGGTCCGAGGAGCAGATCCGCCTGTGGCTGTCCTGGCGGACCGTCTCCCGGCGCGCCCCGTTCCTGCCCCGGTCCTTCGTCGAGGAGAACTTCCGCTTCTACGGCACCGCACTGGCGGGGACCGTCCGGCCGCGGGAGCGGTGGAAGCGCGCCGAGTTCCTCGTCACCCGGGTGCTCGGCGACGACGTCGCCCGCGGCTATGTGGCCCGCTGGTTCCCGGCGGAGCACCGGCAGCGGGTGGAGCAGCTCGTGGGGCACCTGCTGGACGCGTACCGGGAGCGCATCGCCGGGCTGGACTGGATGTCCGAGGCGACACGGGCCCGGGCCCTGGAGAAGCTGGCCGCGTTCACGGTCAAGACCGGCTGTCCCCGCGCGTGGCGGGACTACTCCTCCCTGGTGCTGGACCCGGCGGACCTGCTCGGCAACGTCCGCTCCGGGCTGGCCCTCGAGCACGACCGCGTCCTCGCCACGATGGGCACGGCCGGGGACGGGGACGAGTGGTTGCTGCAACCGCACTGGGTCAACGCCTATTTCCACCCCGTGCTCAACGAGGTCGTCTTCCCCGCCGCGATCCTGCAGCCCCCGTACTTCGACCCGGAGGCCGACGACGCCGTGAACTACGGCGCGATCGGGGCCGTGATCGGACACGAGATCGGCCACGGGTTCGACGACCAGGGCTCCCGCTACGACGGCCGCGGGCACCTGGAGAACTGGTGGACGGACGAGGACCGCGCCGAGTTCGCCCGGCGCACCGCCGCGCTCGTGGCACAGTACGACGGCTTCACCCCGCGGGGGCTGGACCCGGCGGAGCACCACGTGAGCGGGGCCTTCACCCTGGGCGAGAACATCGGCGACCTCGGCGGCCTGGAGATCGCGCTCGCGGCCTACCGCCGGTCCCTCGCCGAACGGGGCCTGGATCTGGCCGGCGCGCCGGTGCTGGACGGGCTGACCGGGGCGCAGCGGTTCTTCTGCGCCCACGCGGCCCTCCGTCGCTCCACGGCCCGGGCCCAGGAGCGGATCAACCGGCTGGCCACGGACCCGCACGCCCCGGACGAGTTCCGCTGCAACGGGGTGGTGCGCAACATGGACGCCTTCCACGACACCTTCGGCACCCGCCCGGGGGACGGCATGTGGCTGCCCCCCGAGGACCGCATACACATCTGGTGACCCTCCCCCGCCTTCCCCTCCCCGCGAGTTTGCAGAAGAGGGAGGAAGAGCGGAGAGCGGGGCTTCGGCGCGTGGGGTCGGAGGCCGGCGCGGGCCGGGATCGCGGGGCCCACCGCACCGGGGATACCGGTGGGGAGGTTCGCGGCCGGTGCGGCGAGGCTGCCCTCAGGTGGGTGCTGCGGGTGTGCTGGGTCGTGACCGTTGGCGGTCGGTCTCATCGGTGGTCGGTCTCGGTGAGGTCCATGCGCTGGAGGATGGTGGCGGAGATCTCCTCGACGGACATGAACGCGGAGTTGAGGTGGGCGATGCCGTGGCGGGCGTAGAGCTCCTCGGCGTTGCGCAGTT
>NZ_JBISWL010000138.1:0-39929 GCF_044462265.1 Kocuria rhizosphaerae | reverse complement strand
CCGGTGGTGGGCCGCGTGGGCGGTGGCCGCGTCCAGGACCGCGCACAACCGGGCCATCCCGTCCTCCTCGGCCTCCACCCACACCCGGCGCCGGGCCAGCGCCGCCCGGTGCCGGACGGCCGCGCTGCCCCCGGGCAGGCCCTCCCGCAGCCGCCGGGCCGCGGCCTTCAGCTGGGCCACCGTGCTCACCGGCGCCCGCTCCAGCAGCCGCCCCGCCACCCGCCGCACGTCCTCCACCGCAGGCCCCTCCTGCGGGGCCGGGCTCAGCTGCCCGCCCACCAGCCCCCGCCACAGCTCGGCGATGACCTCCGCCTGCCGGACCCCGATCGCCCCGGCCTCCAGGGCGGTGAGGACCTCGGGCAGGGACACCACCAGGATGATCGCCTGCTCCACCCGCCGGATCGCGGTCACCACCGGCAGGTTCAGCCCCGCACCGATCTCCTCGGCGACCTCCAGCACCGTCCGGTGCTCCAGCTCCGGCAGACGGTGCCCGAGCCGGCGGGCCCGGGCCGTGAGCCACCGGGCCCGAGCGGCCCGATGGCGGGTGTGGGCGGCCTCCTGCAGCACCCACATCCGGTGAACCACCCGCAGCTGCCGGCCCGCCGCCGCAGCCTCCGCCCGCGCCTCCCCCAGCAGCTCCACCACCGCCTGCGCGTAGTCCTGCTCCAGGACCGCCAGGAACGGATCCTCCGGCAACAACTCCCCCGACAAGGGATCCCCCGGGAAGGGCTCCTCCGGCTCCCGCGGCGCATCAGCGGTGGTGGTCATGCTCCATCATCCCCACCGGCTCCGACACCCTAAGACGTGACGCAGGACATACGGGACCGGTCGTCGGCGGGCGGCCGGGCCAGGAACCGCGGTCTCCCGCGGAACCGGCCCGCGAGTCCGAGACCGCGCCCCGGGAGCGGTTCCCCCATCTGCACGGCCCGGAGGCCCCCTGGCCGTGACTGCGGGTCAGACCCGCTGGGAGACGGCCCGCATGGCCTCCTGCAGCGCGCCCAGGACGAGCGCCACGGCACCCGGTTCGGCGTTCGGGCCCATGAGCCCGATCCGCCACACGGTGGATGCGTACTCCTTCACGCCCGCCCCGATCTCCAGGGAGTAGTGCTCCAGCAAGTGGGCGCGGACCGCGGCGGAGTCCACGCCCTCGGGCACCTTCACCGTGGTCAGCTGCGGCAACCGGTACCCCTCGGCGGCGAAGAGCTCCAGCCCCATCTCCTGAAGTCCCGCATGCAGGGCGTCGCCGGCCGCTTGGTGCCGGGCCCACACGTTCTCCAGCCCCTCGTCCGCGATCCGCCGCAGCGCCGCGTCGAGGGATGCCACCATGCCCGTGGGCGCGGTGTGGTGGTATGTCCGGGTCCCGCCCCGGGCCTCGCCCGCGTAGCCGCCGAGCATGCCGAGGTCGAGGTACCACGAGCGAGGACGCAGCACGCGGCGCTCGAACGCGGCGTCGGAGATGGTGAAGGGGGCCAGGCCGGGCGCCACGCCCAGGCACTTCTGCGTGCCGGCGTAGCCGATGTCCACGCCCCAGTCGTCCGCGCGCAGCTCGATGCCACCGATCGACGTGACGGCGTCCACGAGCAGCAGCGCGTCCCCCTTCTGCTCCCCCAGCGCGGCGATGTCCGAGCGCACCCCGGTGGAGGTCTCGGCGTGCACGGCCGCGATGATCTTGGGCGACGGGTGGGCCTCGGCCACCCGCTGCGGATCGACCGGCTGGCCGTAGGGGAAGTCCACGCGCACCACCTCCGCGCCGCACCGGGAGGCCACGTCGCACATCCGCTCACCGAAGAGCCCGTTGACGGCGACGACGACGACGTCGCCCTCCTCCACGGTGTTGACGAAGGCCGCCTCCATGCCTGCCGAGCCGGTGGCGCTCAGCGGCAGCGTGCGCCGGTTGCGGGTCCCCCAGACCTGGCGCAGGCCCTCGCACGCGCTGTCCATGACTTCCAGGAAGACCGGGTCCAGGTGCCCCAGCAGCGGGTGGCCCAGGGCCGCCGTCGCCTCCGGGTACGGGTTGGACGGACCGGGACCGAACAGTCGGCGCTGGATCATGGGCACGGGCTCTCCTCGATGTGACGGGAATTCTGGTCCACGGACCAGGGTAGCGGCGTCCGTCGCCGCGGCCGCCGGCGGCTTCGACGACGCCGAGTTCCACGACTACGTCGCCGGGCCGCCGCACGAGTGGTCGCTGCCGGTGCGCCCGGTCGCGCCCGAGGAGCGCACCGCGCCGTTCGAGGCGTGGGCCGCGAACGGCTCACGCACGGAGTACCGGCGACGGGGCCCGCGGAGTGCTCCGCGGGCCCCGTCGTCGGTACTCACCCGGCCGGTGTCACAGGGCGTCGAGGAACTCCCCGACGTTCTCCCAGGTCCAGCTGTGGCAGCGCGCCGACCCCATCGCCGCCGGCTTCTCCCGGTGCTCGGACTCCAGCCAGAGGCCCATGAGCGGTTTGCCCTCGGCCGTGGCGCACCGGATCGGCCACAGGGCGGCGTCCGACGTCGGGGTGTAGCCGCCGATGAGCGCGATCACTCCGTCGGAGCGTCGGATCCGCTCCAGGACGTCCTTCTTCCAGGTGGGTGAGTTCGGCCCTTCCGCCGGGGACTTCAGGAACCGGGCCGAGGCCCCCGCCCTGGACCACTGGGTGGTGAACAGTCTCCGGAACAGCTCGTCCTCTTCGGCACAAGCCAGATACACGGTCTTCGGCGCCATTGCCAACGACCTCCTTGCACAATTGCTTCGGTTGTGGTCTGCGCCACAATAACCGGGTCGCATCCCTGCCGAAGAGTCGCGTGCGATACTCCCGGGGAGTACGTCGTTTTGTGTCATACGCATCCGGTCCTGCCGGTCCCGTCCTCGCCTCCGGATCGCTCCGCGGCGGACCGGCGGAACTCGGGACCGCCGGATTCCCCGAGCACCCGCAGAAGGTCCGCGGCCACACTGACGGCGACGACCGCTGGAGCCTTGCCGGGCACGTCCGGCAGGCCGATGGGGCACACGATACGGTTCACAGCGGCCTCGTCGTGCCCCTCCCCGCGCAGCCGCGCCCGGAACCGTGTCCGTTTGGCCCGCGAGCCGATCAGACCGACCGATCCGAGGTCGTCCCGGCGCAGGGCGGCGTCGCACAGCACGAGGTCCTCGGCGTGGTCGTGGCTCATCACCAGCACGTGCGCGCCGGCCGGCAGTGCGGCGAGCACGCGCTCCGGTGCGGGGACGCAGTGGACGTGCACTTGCGCGGTGCCGCCCGTGACGTCGGCCAGCCGCTCCGGGACGAGAGCGTCCTCCCGGCTGTCCACCAGGTGCAGGCGCAGGGGCAGCCGGGAGAGCACCCGGGCGAGCTCGTGCCCGACGTGCCCCACGCCGAAGACCGCCACGACCGGCCGGGCGTGCAGGGGCTCCAGCAGGACACTGACCGCTCCTCCGCAGCACTGCCGGCCGTGCTCGACGACGGCGTGCTCGGTGAGCTCGACGCCGAGGGTCTCGGGGACACCGGCGCCCGTCGCGAGCAGGACGCGGGCCCGGTCGACGACGGTCGCCTCGAGGTTGCCGCCGCCCACGGTGTCCCACGAGGCGTCCGCGGACACGACCATCTTGGCCCCGGCCTCCCGGGGGGAGTGCCCGCGCACCTCGGTCACGGTCGCCAGCACCGCCGGCACACCCTCCGCGCGCAGGTGCTGCAGCGCGTCCAGCCAGTCCACGTCAGCCCCTCCGGACTGCACCCGGGGCGGCGGGCCCGGAGGCCGCGGCGCGGCGTGCCTCCTCCAGCGCCCAGTACACGGCCTCGGGAGTGGCCGGGCAGGCGAGCGCGGTGCTGCGGCCACCGGGCCCGAAGGCCGCGACCGCCTCCCGCAGGGCCTCCCGCACGCTGAGCGCCAGCATGAGGGGCGGCTCCCCCACCGCCTTGGAGCCGTAGACGACCCCGCTCTCCGTGGCGCGCTCGAAGAGGTGCACGTGGAACTCCCCGGGCATCTCGGAGAAGCTCGGCAGCTTGTAGGTGCTCGCGGACCGGGTGTCGAGCCGGCCGCGGTGCGGGCCGTCCGAGACGTCCCAGCGCAGGTCCTCCAGGGTCAGCCAGCCGGCGCCCTGGACGAAGCCGCCCTCGATCTGCCCGACGTCGATCAGCGGGGAGAGGCTGTCGCCGACGTCGTGGACGATGTCGGCGCGCAGCAGACGGTGCTCCCCGGTCCACCCGTCGACCTCCACCTCGGCGACGGCCGCCCCGTAGGAGAAGTACTTGAAGGGCTCCCCCTGCATCCGGGAGCTGTCCCAGTGCAGCCCCTCGGTGCGGTGGTAGCCGGCGGCCCAGAGGGAGACCCGCTGCGCCCAGGCGTCGTGCGCCAGGTCCTCGAACGCGATGTCGCGGTCGGAGAAGCCGATCCCGGTGACCCGCCCGCCCGCGAAGCGGACGTCGTCGGGATGGATGTCCAGCTGCCGGGCGGCGACCTCCGCCAGCCGGTCGCGGATCTGCTCGCACGCGTTCTTCACGGCCCCGCCGTTGAGGTCCGAGCTGGAGCTCGCGGCGGTCGCGGACGTGTTGGGCACCTTGTCGGTGCGGGTGGGCGCGAGCCGCACCGCGGCCAGGGGGACGCCGAGGGCCGTGGCCGCGACCTGCCGCATCTTGGTGTGCAGGCCCTGTCCCATCTCGGTGCCACCGTGACTGAGCAGCACGGAGCCGTCCTTGTAGACGTGCACGAGGGCGCCCGCCTGGTTGAAGGCCGTGAAGTTGAACGAGATGCCGAACTTCACGGGCGTCACGGCCAGGGCCCGGCGCCGGTCGTCCTGCGCCGCGTTGAACGCCGCGATCCGCTCGCGGCGGCGCCCGACGTCGGCCCGTTCCAGCAGCTCCGTCCACACCGCGTGCAGCCGTTCGGCGTGCCGTACGGGCTGCCCGTAGGGGGTGGACTGCCCGGGGGCGTAGAGGTTGCGACGGCGCAGCTCCGCGGGGTCGATCCCGAGCAGCGGGGCGCACCGGCCCATGATCTCCTCGACGACGAGCATGCCCTGGGGCCCGCCGAAGCCGCGGAAGGCCGTCTGGGACGTCTTGTGCGTCCTCGCGACCCGGCCGTGGACCTCCACGTGCGGGATCCAGTAGGCGTTGTCGACGTGGCACAACGCACGGGCCAGCACCGGCTCGGAGAGGTCCAGACTCCACCCGCCGTCACTGGTCAGGGTCGCCCGGAGCGCCCGGAGCCGCCCGTCGTCGTCGAACCCCGCCTCCCAGCGGGCGTGGAAGGGGTGCCGCTTGCCGGTCAGGACCATGTCCTGGGCGCGGGTCAGCCGCAGGCGCACCGGCCGTCCCGTCAGGACGGCGCCCAGGGCGGCGACGGCGGCGAAGCCGTGCGGCTGCATCTCCTTGCCGCCGAAGCCGCCGCCCATCCGCAGGCACTGCACGGTCACCTCGTGGCTGCGCAGGCCCAGCACGTGGGCGACGATCTCCTGGGTCTCCGTGGGGTGCTGCGTGCTGCACTGCACGAACACCTGCCCGGCCTCGTCCACGGTCGCGAGCGAGGCGTGGGTCTCCAGGTAGAAGTGCTCCTGCCCGCCGATCTCGATCTCGCCTCCGAAGCGGTGCGGGGAGCTCTCCAGTGCCGCGGCGGCGTCGCCCCGGCGGACCGTGGGCCGCAGGCCCTGGAAGCTCCCGGCCTCGACAGCCTCCGCGATCGTGAGCAGGGCCGGCCGCGGCTCCCACTCCGTCCCGACCGTCTCGGCGCCCCGCCGCGCTGCCTCCGGGGACTCGCCGAGCACCCAGGCCACCGCCTGGCCGTGGAACATGACCTCCTCCGGGAACAACGGCTCGTCCTGCTTGGTCCCGCTGTCGTTGACGCCCGGGACGTCGGCGGCGGTCAGCACGCGGACCACCCCGGGCAGCCCGAGCGCCGGGCCGGTGTGCAGTGCCGTGAGCCGGGCGTGGGCGTGCGGCGCCTGGACGGGCCAGGCGTGGAGCACGTCCCGTCCGCCGGCCGCGAGGTCGTCGGTGTAGAGCGCCGTTCCCGTGACGTGCGCCGCCGCACTCTCGTGCGGCACGGGCAGCCCCACCACGGGGTCCACGGGACGCTCGGCGAGGGACCTCACCGGGACACCGCCTCGTCCCGGGTCTGCGCCCAGAACCGCGGCAGCGCCTGCCCGAGCACGGCCGAGCGGTAGCGGGCGGTGGCCCGCACGTCGTCGATCGGGGTGCCCTCGCCGGAGAGCACCGCCGCCGCGGCGTCGGCCGTCTCCCGGGTCCAGGGACGGCCCGCGAGCGCCTCCTCCGTGGCCCGCGCCCGCAGCGGTGTGGCCGCCACCCCGCCGAGGCCGATCCGCACGGCCGCGACGGACCCGGCCTCCAGCCGCACCGCGATGCCGACGGCCACGGCGGAGATGTCGTCGAGACGCCGCTTGGCCACCTTGGCGAACGCCGCGTGCGGAGCGAGGGGCAGCGGGATCCGCACCGCCCGGATCACCTCCCCGGGACGGCGGACCGTGCGCCGGTATCCGGTCCAGAACTCGTCCAGGCCCACCTCCCGCTCCCCCTCGGCCGAGGCCAGGAGCACGGAGGCCTCCAGGGCGAGCAGGGCGGGCGCCGCGTCGCCGACGGGCGAGCCGGTCCCCAGGTTGCCGCCGAGGGTGGCCGCGTTCCGGATCAGCCGGGACGCGAAGCGCGGGAGGAGCTGGGCCAGCAGCGGCACCCTGCCGGCCAGCTCCCGCTCGAGCTCGGAGAGGGTCAGTGCCGCCCCGATCTCGATCCGGTCGGCGCCGAACTCGAGACGGCGCAGCTCGTCGAGCCGGTCCACGGCCAGGACCAGCCGTGGCCGGTCGTGGCGGAGGTTGACCTCCACGCCGGTGTCCGTGGACCCGGCGACGACCTGCGCGCCGGGGTGCTCGCCGAGCTGCGCCAGGAGCTCCGCGAGGGAGGCCGGCCGCACGAAGCGCGCCCCGCCGGACGCCAGCCGGGTGGGCCGGGCCGCGGGGGCGGGTTCGGTCCGGCGCCGCCCCAGGGCGTCGTCCTCCCGGGGGGCGCCGAGGGCGTGGGCGGCGTCCCGGATGGGCCGGTAGCCGGTGCAGCGGCAGAGGTTGCCGCCCAGGGCGTGGAGGTCGAAGCCGTCGGGTCCGCGCTCGGGGTCCGTGAAGGGCTCGTCCCCCGTGTCCGCGCCGGGACCCGGTGCCCCGGCCGTGTCCGGATGCCGGTCCGGGCGGTAGTACTCGGCAGCCATGGCGCAGACGAAACCGGGGGTGCAGAAGCCGCACTGGGAGCCGCCGCGCTCGGCCATCTCCCGCTGGACGGGGTGCAGCCGCTCGGCCGTGCCGGGTCCGGCTGCCGTCCCGAGACCCTCGGCGGTGACGACCTCCTGGCCGTCGAAGGCCGCCGCAGGGGGCAGGCACGCGTTGACGGCGGTCCAGCGGCTGCGGCCGGGACCGTCGGGACGGGCCACCAGCACGGCGCACGCCCCGCACTCGCCCTCCGCGCAGCCCTCCTTCGCCCCGGTGAGGCCCTCGGCGCGCAGCCAGTCCAGCAACCGGGTGTGGGGGCCGGCTCCGAGGCCGTTGCGCTCCCGGCCGTTGACCGTCACGCGGATGCCCTCCATGCCGCCTCCTTCGTGCCGCGCCTCGGTGGGTGCGAGCCTATACCCGCCGTGCACTCCGGCGGAGGAGCTCGACCGCCGGAAGCAGCCCGACCGCTGGAGGGTGCCGGACCGGTGGCGGCACCGGCGGACGCGGCGGGCAGCCCGCGGACGCGGAAGGGGCCCGCCGCCTCCGCAGAGGTGACGGGCCCCGTCCGCGGCCCTGCCGCGGCTGTCCCGGGGACCGGGCTCAGATCAGGTGGTCGGTGAGGTGGTCGGGGGTGCCGAAGCGGTGGGCGGTGATGCTGACGGCCTGCTCGCGCAGGAACGGCAGCAGCTCCACCCGGCCGGCCCCGGTCACGGGGTCGGCGTAGACCGCCACGTCGGGGCGGCCACCCGTGGCCTCGATGAAGGCGGCACGGTCCCCGCCGATGAGCCGGACGCGCCCGGCCCCGAGTCCGGCGGCCCCGGCGAGCCACGCGGCGTCGTCCTCCACCCTCACCTGCGCGCCTCGGCCGGCGAGCACGGAGCGCACCGCGGCGGGCAGCTCGAGTGCCGAGGAGACCGTGATCGGGGCGCCGGCGCGGAGGCCCGCGGCGACCACCCGCACCAGCGCGGCCAGCGGCTCGCCCTCGGACAGTCGCACCGTGACGGGCAGGGGCAGGTAGCGGAAGATGTTGCGCTCGGCGTAGAGCCGCGAGACGTCCTTGGCCACGCCGAACTCCTCCGCCCAGACGGCGGCGTCGTTGCGCAGGGCGCGCTCGACCCGGTCCGCCTCGCCGGCGGGCAGGGCGCCGCGGGCGGCCTCGAGCAGCTCGGCCACCGGCCCGCTCTGGACCGGGCGTCCGGTGCCGCGCAGCTCGGCCGGCTCCCAGCCGCCGAGGCCGATCAGGTAGTTCGGCCCGCCGGCCTTCGTGCCCGGCCCGACGGCCGACTTCTTCCAGCCGCCGAAGGGCTGGCGCTGGACGATCGCACCGGTGATCTGCCGGTTGACGTAGAGGTTGCCGGCCTGGACGCGCTCGAGCCAGTAGCCGATCTCCTCCGGGTCCAGGGAGTGCAGCCCGGCGGTCAGCCCGTACTCGACCTCGTTCTGGATCGCGACGGCCTCCTCCAGCGTCTCGGCGGTCATCACGCCCAGGACCGGACCGAAGTACTCGACGTGGTGGAACTCGGAGCCGCGCCGCACCCCGGAGCGTACACCGGGGGTCCACAGCTTCCCGGACTCGTCGAGCTGCCTCGGCTCGACCACCCACGACTCGCCCTCGTCGAGGGTGGTCAGGGCCTTGAGCAGCTTGCCCTCGGCCGGCTCGGTCAGCGGGCCCATCTGCGCGGCGGGGTTGGTCGGGGCGTCGACGGTCAGGGAGGTGACCGCGTCCACGAGCTGGTCGTGGAAGCGGCGGGACGTCGCCACGGAGCCGACCAGGATCACGAGCGAGGCCGCCGAGCACTTCTGACCGGCGTGGCCGAACGCCGAGTAGGCGACGTCCTTCGCCGCGAGGTCCAGGTCCGCGCTGGGGGTGACCACCAGGGCGTTCTTGCCCGAGGTCTCGGCCAGCAGCGGCAGATCCGGGCGGAAGGAGCGGAACAGCTCGGCGGTCTCGTAGGCGCCGGTGAGGATGAGCCGGTCCACGGCCGGGTGGGTGATGAGCTGCCGGCCCAGGGCACGCTCCGACAGGTCCACGAGGGCGAGCACGTCACGGGAGATCCCCGAGGCGTCCAGGGCCTCCCAGACGGCCTCGGCGACCACGGCCCCGCAGCGCTTGGTCGGGCCGGCCGGCTTGAACACCACCGGGGAGCCGGCGGCCAGGGCCGCCAGGACGGAGCCGGCGGGGATGGCCACCGGGAAGTTCCACGGCGGGGTCACCACCGTCAGCCGCGCGGGCACGAAGCTCGCGCCGTCGACGTCGTCGAGCTCGCGGGCGCGCTCGGCGTAGTAGTGGGCGAAGTCGATGGCCTCGCTGATCTCCGGGTCGGACTGGTCGAGGGTCTTGCCGGCCTCGGCGGCCGCGACCTCCAGCAGCGGTCCGCGGCGGGCGGCCAGGGCGTCCCCGGCCCGGTGCAGGACCTCGGCGCGCTGGGCCCCCGAGAGGGCGGACCAGCCGCGGCCGGCCTCCAGCGCCGCGTCGATCAGCCGGGTCAGCTCGGCCTCGTCCTCGACGCGGGCGGCGGTGACGGTGTCCACGCCGACCCGGGAGCCGGGCACGCGCTCCAGGATCGCCCGGCCCCACTCCCGGTTGACGGAGATGGCCGGGTCCGTGTCGGGCGTGCTGGCGAACCCGTCGGCCGGCGCCGGCGGCTCGGGCAGGCGGCGGTCCTGGACCCGGTGGGGCAGGGGCACGGTGTCGTCGAGCTCGGCGAGGGAGGACAGGAACCGCTGCTGCTCGCGGGCGAAGAGCTCCTGGTTCTCGGAGAGCTCGAACACGGCGGACATGAAGTTCTCGGAGCTGGCGCCCTCCTCGAGCCGGCGGACGAGGTAGGCGATCGCCACGTCGAACTCGGAGGCGCGCACCACCGGGGTGTAGAGGAGCAGGGAGCCGACGTCACGCTTGACCGCCTCGGCCTGACCGGTGGCCATGCCCAGCAGCATCTCGAACTCGACGGCGTCCTGGACCCCGCGCCGTCCGGCGAGCAGCCAGGCGAAGGCGATGTCGAAGAGGTTGTGCCCGGCCACGCCGATCCGGATCGCGTCCGTGTGCTCGGGCTGCAGGGCGTAGTTGAGGACCCGCTTGTAGTGGGTGTCGGAGTCCTGCTTGGTGTGCCAGGTGGCCAGGGGCCAGTCGTGCAGGGAGGCCTCGACCTGCTCCATGGGCAGGTTCGCTCCCTTGACCACGCGCACCTTGACCGGGGCGCCGCCGGCCGCGCGGCGGGCCGAGGCCCACTCCTGGAGGCGGATCATGGCCTCGAGGGAGTCCGGCAGGTAGGCCTGGAGCACGATCCCGGCGCCGAGGTGCTGGAACTGCGGACGGCCGAGGAGGCGGGTGAACACCGCGACGGTCAGGTCGAGGTCCCTGTACTCCTCCATGTCCAGGTTGATGAACTTCGGCGTCGGGGAGGCCGCGGCCTGCTCGTAGAGCGGGGTGAGCTTCTCGACGACCTCGGCCACGGCCTCCTCGAAGGCCCACGGGGAGTGGGGGCCGACCACGGAGGAGACCTTGATGGAGACGTAGTCCACGTCCGGCCGGGCCAGCAGCTCGTGGGTGCCCTGCAGTCGTCGGTCCGCCTCGTGGGTGCCGAGCACGGCCTCGCCCAGGAGGTTCACGTTGAGCCGGACGCCGTTCTTGCGGATCTTGGCGATCGACCGGCCCAGCTTGCGCTGGTCCGCGTCCACGATGAGGTGGCCGACCATCTCGCGCAGGGCCCTGCGAGCGACGGGGATGACGACGCCGGGGGCCACCGGGGCGAGGACGCCACCGGCGCGCACCGCGGTCCGCAGGTACCAGGGCAGGAACGCCGGGACCTTCGGGGCCAGCCGCGCCAGGTTGCGGGCCGCCACGGCGTCGTCCTCGGGGCGGATGACGCCGTCCACGAAACCGACCGTGAAGTCGAGGCCGCTGGGGTCCTTCAGGACCCCCGCCAGGTTCCGGGCCGAGGAGTCCACCGGGAACTGCTCCGCCTCGGTGAGCCAGCGGCGCACCAGCGCCACCGCTTCCGAGGCCAGGGCGCCGGGGATCTCGGCATGGGAAACGGTGTGACCGGTCCGGAGCTCGGCGGGGGTCTGCGCGGGCGCGGGGACGGGGATCGTCGTCATAGAGGCATCTCCCTGGTTTGGGCCCCGATGTGGTGGGCCGAAATCTTCTGGTAACACCCACTATGCGGCCCGTTTGGATTCGGATAAAGTGATGTTTTCCACGGATGATTCGTCAGAAGATCTGAAGAGTTCGAGGGGGTCCCATGCTGGATGTGCGCAGGCTGCGCCTGCTGCGCGAACTTGCCCTGCGGGGGACCCTCGCGGAGGTCGCCGAGGCCCTCAACTTCAGCCCCTCCGCCGTCTCCCAGCAGCTCTCCGCCCTCGAGAAGGAGGCGGGCGTGCCGCTCCTCGCCCGCGCCGGCCGGCGGGTCCAGCTGACGCCCCAGGCGGAGATCCTCGTGGCCCGCACCGACGAGCTGCTCGACGTCCTCGAGCGCGCCGAGGCGGAGCTCGCGGCCTCGCTCAGCACGGTCACGGGCACGGTCCGCGTGGCCGTGTTCCAGTCCGCCGCCCTGGCCCTCATGCCCGACGTGCTGGGCATCATGCGCCGGGAGCACCCCGAGGTGCGGATCGAGATGGTGCAGGCCGAACCGGAGCGCGCCCTCTACGAGACGTGGACCCGGGAGTTCGACGTCGTCGTGGCGGAGCAGTACCCCAGTCACGCCGCAGCACACCACCCGGACCTGGACCGGCGCCGGCTCGTCACGGACGCCATCCGCCTGGCCGTCCCGCCCGGACCCGACCACGCTCACATCACGTCCCTGCAGGACGCACGCGAGCTGCCCTGGGTCATGGAGCCTCGCGGGGCCGCCTCGAGGCACTGGGACGAGCAGCTGTGCCGGCAGGCGGGCTTCGAGCCGGACGTGCGGTTCTCGACGGCGGACCTCCAGGCACAGACCCGGCTCGTGGAGTCCGGCAATGCCGTGGCCCTGATGCCGGACCTCATGTGGGCCACCGGCCACTCCCCCTGCCGGCTGGTCGGCCTGCCCGGGAACCCACGGCGCACGGTGTTCACCTCCATCCGCGGCTCCAGCGCCCACCGCCCCGCGATCCTCGCCCTGCGCAGCGCGCTGGAGACGGTGGCCGCCGAGCTGGCCGGGCGGATGGACTGAGCACGGTTCAGATGTTGGACCCGTCCGGCGGCACGTCCCCCGGCGGACGGACGGGGGCGCCACCTGGCCCGGCACCCTCGGGACACTGCAGCCCGAGGGAGTAGGCCGTCATCGAGAGGGAGCCGTAGGAGTAGCCGTCCACGAGCACGTGGGTGTCGGCCGGCCGCGTGGCCCCGGCCGCGCCCGCGAGCCCTGCGAGGTACAGCGCCGGGATGAAGTGGTCCGGGGTGGGCACGGCCCGGCGCCAGTCGCGGTGCGCGTCGAGGGTGGCGACCTCGGTCGGGTCCGTGAGGATCCGCTCCTTGGCGTCCTCGTTGAACCGCCGCGCCCAGTCGTAGCCGTCGTCGGTGAGCCTCCAGTCCATGCCGCGGAGGTTGTGCACGATGTTGCCGCTGGCCACGATCAGCACCCCGGCCTCCCGCAGCGGTGCGAGGCGGGCGCCGAGGTCCAGGTGGTAGTCCAGGGGCTTGTCCGCGTTGATGCTCATCTGCACCACCGGGAACGAGGCGTCCGGGAACGCGTGGGTGAGCACCGACCACGTGCCGTGGTCGATGCCCCAGCTGTCGACGTCCGCGCCGACCCACGTGGGGTGGACGGTGTCGCTGATCTCCTCGACCAGGCCGGGCAGCCCCGGCGCCGGGTACTGCACGTCGAAGAGCTCCTGCGGGAAGCCGTAGAAGTCGTGGATCGTCCGCGGGGACGGCATGGCCGTGACCGCGGTGGCGTTGATGTACCAGTGCGCGCTGACCACCAGGATCGCGCGGGGCCGCGGCACCGACTCCCCGAAGGCCCGCCAGGCGCTCGTGTACCGGTTCGTCTCCAGGGCGTTCATCGGGCTGCCGTGCCCGAAGAAGGCCGCGGGCATCGGACCGGTCGGGGCGGGGGTCTCCGTGCTCATCGCGGCTCCTCGGCACCGGCCCGCCGGCGGTGGCGGGCCTCTGCGACCATCCTGCCGGTCGGATCCGTGCGCGCCAAGGACCCGCGGCTGCCGACACGACCGCCCTGTGCGGTCCGGCAGGAACTCGTAGGGTGGAGGACGTCCGCGCGTGACCGCGCCACCGGTCCGCGCACGGCCCACGGAAAGGACCCGCCCCGATGACCGAGCTTCCGAGCACCGCCTCCGCGGCCGGACGGAACGTCCGGTGACGGCGCCGCGCACGCTCACCGCCGGGCTCGTGGGCTACGGCATGGCGGGCCGCGAGTTCCACGCGCCGCTGCTGCGCGAGTCCGGCGCCCGCGTCACCGACGTCGTCACCGCCGACGCCGGCCGCACCGCCCGGGCCGCCGAGGACTGGCCGGGGGTCAGGGTCCACCGCGACCTCCCCGGACTGCTGGCCGGCTCCCGGCCCGATGTGCTGGTCGTCGCCTCCCCGACCGGACGCCACGTCGAGCACGCGATCGCCGGCCTGGAGGCGGGGATCCCCGTGGTCGTCGACAAGCCCCTGGCCCTCGACCACGAGGGCGCGAGCACGGTCGTCCGGCGGGCCGAGAGCACAGGAACCCCGCTCACGGTCTTCCACAACCGGCGCTGGGACCGCGAGCAGCTGACGCTGCACAGGATCCTCGCCGACGGGGTCCTGGGCACCGTGCACCGGTTCGAGCGGCGCTGGGAGCGGTGGCGGCCGGTGCCCAAGAGCCGGTGGCGGGAGAACGCCGTGGGCGAGGGTGGCGGACTCCTCCTCGACCTCGGACCGCACCTGGTCGACTCCGCGCTGGAGCTGTTCGGGCCCGTGGTCACCGTCAGGGCCGAGCTGCGCTCGCTGACGACCCCGGCCGAGGACGACGTCTTCCTGGCACTGGAGCACGCCTCGGGCACCATCAGCCACCTGTGGGCGGGCAGCCTCGTGGGCGCCCCCGGACCGCGGACCCGCGTCCTCGGCTCGGCCGGTGCCTTCCTGGTGCCCGGCCACGACGACGCCGCCGGCCCCTTCGACGCCCTGGCGCCGGGGGACGGCATGACCGGGCTGCTCGTCCACGGCACCGAGACCACCGCCGTCCCCACCGCCCCCGGCGAGCCCGCCGACTTCTACCGGGCCGTGGCGCGCTGGCTCCTCGAGGACGGGGAGGTCCCCGTGGACCCCTGGGACGCCGTGGACACCGCCGCGGTCCTGGACGCCGCCCGGCGCAGCGCCGCCACCGGCACGGCGGAGGCACCCGCACCCCGGACGGGCCGACCCGGGTGAGCGCCCTGATCACCACCACCTCCCGGCACCGGGACCGCTGACACCCCCGGCCCGGGAGCACCGGGCCACGCCCCGCCCCTGCTCCTTGCGCCTGCGAAAGGCCCTGCCATGGCACTCTCCAGCCCGGGAACCGCACCGGCGCCCGAGACCCGGATGCGCCGTGCCCGCACCGGTGTCGCCCTGCTCTTCCTCACCAACGGCGCCCTGTTCGCCAACCTCCTGCCCCGCTACCCGGAGATCAAGGCCGATCTCGAGCTCTCGAACGCCCAGTTCGGGCTGGCCGTGGCCGCCTTTCCGCTGGGCGCCCTGGTGGCAGGTCTCGGCGCGGCAGCGCTGATCCGCCGGTTCGGCTCGGGCGCGGTCGCGGTGACGGGCACCGTGGCCACGGGAACCGGGGTCCTGCTCGCGGGCCTGGCCCCGTCCTGGGCGCTGCTCGCCCTCGCCCTGCTGGCCGCCGGGGCCGCCGACGCGGTCACCGACGTCGGCCAGAACTCCCACGGGCTGCGCGTCCAGCGCCTCTACCGGCGCTCCATCCTCAACTCCTTCCACGCCGTGTGGAGCATCGGGGCCGTGCTGGGCGGGCTCATGGGGGCCGGCGCGATCATGGCCGGGCTCTCCCGCGGGGTGCACCTGGGGATCTCCTGCCTGCTCTTCGCCGGCGTGGCCCTGACCGCTCACCGGCTGCTGCTGTCCGGCCCGAACCCCAGGTCCGCATCCGGTGGCCCGGCCGACGACGGCCGGATCGGGATCCCTCGCCCGGGCCCGCGCACGTGGGCGGTGCTCGTGGCCCTGGTCCTCATCGCCACCTCGGGGGCCCTGGTCGAGGACGCCGGCAGCACCTGGGCGGCCGTCTACCTCTCCGGATCCCTGGGCGCGGCGGCCCCGGTGGCGGCGCTGGGCTTCGTGGCGCTGGTCGGCGCGCAGTTCGTGGGCCGGCTGGCCGGGGACCGGCTCGTGGACCGGTTCGGGCAGCGCGCGGTCGCCCGCGCGGGAGGGCTGATCGTGCTCACCGGCATGGGACTGGCCCTGGCGCTGCCCTCGGTGCCCGGGACGGTCGCCGGGTTCGCCGCCGCCGGCTTCGGGGTCGCCACCCTGGTGCCCGCGGCCATGCACACCGCCGACGAGCTGCCGGGCCTCCGGCACGGCACGGGCCTGACCGTGGTCAGCTGGCTCATGCGCCTGGGCTTCCTCTGCTCCCCGCCCCTGGTCGGGCTCGTCGCCGACGCCACGAGCGTGCGCACCGGCCTGCTCGTGGTTCCGGTCGCCGGAGTCCTCGTCGTCGTCCTGGCCGCGGTGCTGCCCGCCCGGCAGGCGGCCCCGGGGTCCGGAGCGCGGGCCACGGCCGCCGCGGACGGCACCTCGGTCCGGGGTCCGGCAGGCGCTGCCGGAGGGCCCCGCACGGGCCATGACGGGACGGGAGGCGACGCGGGCCACGACACCGGGCGCCGGTGATGGGACACTCGGTGACATGACCGAGACCCACCGGTACGACGTGGAGGTCCTGCACCTGCTCGTGTCCCCGGGGCACGCCTACTTCGGCCGGGCCCGGGACGGTCCCGCGGACGTGCCCACGACGGACGCCGACCGGGTCGAGCTCGTGGCGGGCAAGGGCGTCGTCGGCGACCGGTTCTTCGGCAAGGCCGCGCACATGGACGCCGCCGTCACGCTGTTCGCCGTCGAGGCCCTCGAGGCCGTCGCCGCGCAGCTCGGCGCCGATCCGTTCGACCCCCTCCTGACCCGGCGCAACGTGGTCCTGCGCGGTGCGCAGCTGGCCCCGCTGCTGGGCGAGGAGTTCGCCCTGGAGTCCAGCGGCGGGCTCGTGCGGCTGAGAGGCGGGCGGCCGGCGAACCCCTGCGCCTGGATGGACCGCGTCCTGGCCCCGGGCGCGCACGCCGCGATGCGCGGCCGGGGAGGCCTGCGCTGCCGGGTCCTCTCCGACGGCGTGCTGCACCGGGGCCCGGCCGTGCTGCTCAGCCCGGTGCCCCTCGAACCGGAACGGGCCGGTGAGGCCGTGCTGCGGCGCCCGTCACGGCTGCCGTAGGACGGATCGGGCAGCGTCGCCCGCCCGGCTCCCCGGCGTCGCCGGGGAGGCCGCCGGTCCCCGTTCTCCCCTGCGTGCCCTCCCGCGTCCTCTTCCCCGGTTCCCTTCTCCGGCGCGCTCGGCCATCGTGGGAAGCGCCCACAGCCCGCACGAGCACGGAGGCCCACGATGAGCGAGGACCGACCCACCTGGTACACCGCCGAGGAGATCGCCGCGCGAGTGCCCGCCGACCGGGCCCGGCGGCTCGTGGAGACCGTGCTGCGGGAGGGGTTCGACCCGTCGACGGATCCCGCCCGGGTCTCCACCCCGGCAGGGTCCGGGCACCTGCTCCTGATGCCCTCGACGATCGGCGGCTGGACCGGGGTCAAGGTCGCCTCGGTGGCACCGGGCAACGCGGAGCTGGGGCTCCCCCGGATCCAGGCGGTCTACGTCCTGATGGACTCGCAGACCCTCACGCCCCGGGCGCTGCTGGAGGGATCGGTGCTCACAGCGCTGCGCACCCCGGCCGTCTCCGCGGCGGCCGCCGACGCCCTCGCGCCCGCCGGGGCGGAGCACCTGGTCGTGTTCGGCACCGGCCCCCAGGCCCTCGGCCACGCCGAGGCCCTCGCGCGGATCCGCGCCCTGCGGCGGATCACCGTGGTGGGACGCCGTCCCGGGAAGGTCCGGGAGGTCGTGGACCGGCTCGGCCGGCTCGGACCGGAGGTGGTCGCGGGCACGGCCGAGGACGTGGCCCACGCGGACGTGGTGGTCTGCGCGACGTCGTCGCCCGAGCCGCTGTTCGACGGGGCCCTGGTGCGGGACGGCGCCTGCGTGGTGGCCATCGGATCCCACGAGCCCGGCCGCCGCGAGCTGGACGACCGGCTCATGGGCCGCTCCCTCGTGGTGGTGGAGGACCCCGCCACCGCCCTGCGCGAGGCCGGCGACGTCGTGCTGGCCGTCCGGGCCGGGGCGCTGGCCGAGAGCTCGCTGGTGCCGCTGCGGGACGTGGTCACGGGTGGGACGACCCGCCGGGAGGACGCCCCCAACGTGTTCAAGGGCGTCGGGATGTCCTGGCAGGACCTCGCGGTGGCCGTGGGGGTGGTGGCCCCGGAGGCCTGAGCCCGCGGGACGACGCTCCCGGGAGGTCCGGTGCCGGCGGCCCCGGCCGGGTCCGGGTCCCTAGCCGGGAGCGCCGAGGGCGCGGCGGAGCCTGGGGTCGGCGACCTGCTCGAGCAGCCACGGGCTGAGCAGGAACGGCGCGGAGCGCGCCGCGGCGAGGAGGTCTCCGGGTGCGACCCACGCGACCTCGGCGACCTCCGAGGGCTGGGGCCGGGGCTCGCCCGAGGCACGCGCCACGAAGACGGGGCAGAACTCGTTCTCGACCACTCCGGACGCGTCCACGGCCCGGTAGCGGAACTCGGGCAGCACCTCCGTCACCCCCGTCAGCTCGAGCCCCAGCTCCTGGCCGGCCCGGCGGGCGACGGCGACGGCGAGCTCCTCCCCGGGGCCCGGGTGGCCGCAGAAGCTGTTGGTCCACACCCCGGGCCAGGTCTTCTTGCCGAGGGCCCGGCGGGTCAGCAGCAGCCGGCCGTCGTCGTCGAGCACGTAGCAGGAGACCGCGAGGTGCAGCGGGGTGTCCGCGGTGTGCACCGTGGCCTTGGGCGCGGTGCCCACGGGTCGGTGGGCGTCGTCGAGGAGGACGACCTCTTCGGTGGGCATGGCTCTCGTTCCGGTGGTCGGTGGCGGGTCCGGCACCATTCTGGCAGTCGCGGCGGGCCCGCGGCACGCCCGCCCGCCGCGGGTGCCGAGTGGACAACCCAGCGCTCCCGGAGCACGATCAGGGACCATGCGACGACGACGGCCCCGCCCCGCGCCCCTCCCCCTGCGGGACGGCGTGGACCCGGTGCGGGTGCGGCTACCGGTGGACGCCGGGCCGACGACGCTCCGCTGCTGGCTGCTGGACCGTTTCCCCGCCTCAGCGGCGGAGCTGGAGGACCTCTTCGCCTCCGGCGGGATCGTCGACGACGCCGGCCGGGCACTGGGCCCCGGCGCCGCGCTCGTGCCGGGCGGGTCGGTCTGGTACCACCGACCGCTGCCGGAGGAGCCGGAGCTGCCCGGGGACCTGCCGGTCCTGTTCGAGGACGAGTGGCTGCTCGCGGTCGACAAGCCGCACGGTCTGCCGACCACCCCGCGCGGCGGGTTCGTGGCGCAGAGCGCGCTCGTGAAGCTGCGCCGCTCCCGGGGCGAGGACCGGCTCTCCCCGCTGCACCGGCTGGACCGCGGCACGGCCGGGGTCCTCCTCCTCTCCCGCGACCCCGGGACCCGCGGCCGGTTCCAGGTGCTCTTCCAGGACCGGGCCGTGGCCAAGGAGTACGAGGCCGTCGCGGCCCACCGGCCCGCGCTGGAGCTGCCGCGCACGGTCGAGTCCCGCATCGTCAAGGACCGCACCTCGCTGCAGGCCCGCGAGGTGCCGGGGCCGGTCAACGCGCGCACCGTCGTCGAGCGCTCCGGCACGACCTTCGCGGACGACGAGGGCGTGTGGGCCCGCTACGCCCTCCGGCCCGAGACCGGCCGCACGCACCAGATCCGGGTGCACCTGGCCGGCCTGGGCATCCCCGTGCGCCACGACCCCCTGTACCCCCGGGTGCGCCCCGCCGGGGCACCGGCCCGGCCCCTGCAGCTGCTCGCGCGGCGGATCGCGATCACCCACCCGGTGACGGGCGAGCCGCTCGTCGTCGAGAGCCGGCGGGCCCTCGGGGCAGGCGCGTGAACCGGGGCTCCGCCGCTCGGGCGCGGCACCGCGTGCCCGCGCCGGACGTCGCCCGGGGCCTCATGCTGTGGGTCATCGCGGTCGCCAACATCACCGTCTGGATCTGGGCGCCGGGACCCACGGACGGTCCCCGGGACCGCACCCTCGGGGACGGCGCGACGTCGACGTCGTGGACGCTCGACGACGTCGTCAACATGGCGATGTCGACGCTCGTGGACGGCCGCGGCTTCCCCCTGTTCTCCTTCCTCGTGGGCTACGGCGTGGGCCAGATCGCGGCCCGGGAGGCCGCCCGGGGCGCCCCCCTCCCCGCGGCCCGGCGGCTGTTGCTGCGCCGCTACGGGTGGCTGTTGCTCTTCGGCGTGGTGCACGCGCTGGTGCTGTTCCCCGGGGACATCATCACCGCCTACGCGGTCGGCGGGCTGCTGCTCGCGGTGCTCATCGCCGAGAGCACGACGACGCTGGTCGTCCTGGCCGGGATCGGCTCCGTGCTCATGGCGCTCTACGGCGCCGCGAGCTGGGCCGTCCGGAGCCCCGGCACCCCGCCCTTCCCCGGCCTCGTGGCGGACACCGTGCCGGAGCGGATCGCCCTGGGGCTCGGGGACGGGCTGCTCGTGGTCTCCTTCGCCCCGTTCCAGCTGATCGGTCTGCTGCCGATGATGCTCCTGGGGACCGCCCTGAGCCGCTACCGGGTCCTCGAGGACCCCGGGCCCTGGCGCCGCCGGCTGACCGGGGCGGCCCTGGCGGGCCTCGGCGCGGGCCTGCTCACGGGCGCCGGGACCGGCCTGCTCACCACGGACATGCTCGAGCCCTCGGCGACCGCCGGCGGTGTGCTCAACGCCGCCGACGCCGTGGCCGGGGCCGTCCAGGGCGTCGGCTACGCGTTCCTGGTGGCGCTGCTGTGCGCCCGGGCGCGGCGTCGCACCGGAGCGCGTGGGACCAGGGTCCCCCGCGGCGGGAGTCCGCACGGCCGGGGTGCGCACGGCGGCGCGGCGCCGCCCGGAGTCCCCCACGGCACGGCCGTGCCGCTGCGGGCGCGGGAGCACCCGGGCCTGTGGTCGCTGCAGGCCCTGGGGCGGCGGTCCATGAGCGGCTACCTCGCCCAGTCCGTCCTGTTCACCGTGCTGATGCCTCCGTTCGCGCTGGGCCTGGGCCGTGCGCTCTCGCCCACCGGCGCCCTGCTGCTGGGCTCCGCCGTGTGGCTGGCCACGCTGCTGGGCGCCGTGCTGTTGGAGCGCCGCGGCCTGCCCGGTCCGGCCGAGGCGGCGCACCGGCGGCTGTACGCCGGACCGGGCCGGCAGGAGGACCGCGGCGCCCCGGCGAGCCCGTAGGCTCGGACCGAGCACCTCTCCCCCACCTCGCCACCAGCACGTCCTGATCACCCGTCATCGTCACCACAGGAGCCGTCATGCCCACCACGACCGCCCCGACCACCACCGGCACCGTGGCCGACGCGTCCGTGCCCGAGCGCGCCGAGAAGGCCGCGCACTCCGTCCGCGAGCTGTTCGCCCGGCGCGCCCTCGGCGTGCCCGGCACCCTGCTCGGCGCACCGGCCCACCCGCACCCGGAGTCGCGCCGGGCCCCGTGGCACTACTGGTGGCAGGCTCACCTGCTGGACGCCCTCGTGGACGCCGGGCTCCGGCAGCTGGCCGCCGGCCGGGAGGACCACGCGCGCGAGCTGCGCCGGGAGGGCCACCGGCTGCTGCGGGGCATCACCCTGCGCAGCGGCGGCCGCGTGGTCAACAACGCCTACTACGACGACATGGCCTGGCTGCTGCTGGCCGTGGGCCGCCTCGCCGACCTGGACCGGGCCCTGACCGGCCGCCCGGCGATGGACTGTCTGGACGCGGGCGCGGCCCTGGTGGCCCGGTTGGAGCAGGGCCACACCGGGGACCTCGGCGGCGGGGTCTTCTGGAACACCGGCCACGACGTGAAGAACACCGCGTCCTCCGGCCCGGCGGCGCTCGGCTTCGTGCGCACGCACCGCCCGGAGCGTGCGGCCGCCGTGCTCGGCTGGCTGCGGGAGCGGCTGTGGAACCCGGAGCGGAGGATCTTCCACGACGGCCTCCGGCTGGTCGCCGCCGGGTCCGGGTCCGAGGTGACCCGCCTCGACGAGAGGGTCTTCAGCTACAACTCCGGGCCGGTGCTGGCGGCCCTGCTCGAGCTCGCGGACGCTGCGGGCACCCCGGCGGCGCAGCGCCAGGAGCTCGTGCGGGCGGCCTCCGACGTGGTCTCGGGAGCGGCCGAGGAGTTCGGCAGGGACCTCGGCGGGCACCGCGTCCTGCGCACGCACGGCGGGGGCGACGGCGGGCTGTTCACCGGGATCCTGGCGCGCCACCTCGCCGACGCCGCCCGGCACCCTGCGCTGCCCGAGCAGGCCCGCCGGACCGCGGGCGAGCTCGTGACGGCGACCGCCGGCGCCCTGTGGGCCGGCCGCCGGGAGTTCGATCCCGCCGTGGACTTCGCCGTGCCGGGCACCACGGCGTCGACGGTGGTCGGCGAGACCGTGGCGATCTTCTCCCCCGACCCCGCACGGCATGCGAACGAGGCCCAGCGCCCGGGCGTCCCGGTCGAGCTCTCGACCCAGGTACAGGCGTGGACGGTCCTCGAGGCGGCCGCACGACTGGACGCGGAGGGCCTCTCCGCTGTGCGCTGAACCGGCCGCCGGGGCCCGCGGATCCGTGGCCCCGCCAGGCCCGGTGGGATAGAACAGCACTATGAACTTCCTCCGCACCCCCGATCCGAACCCCGGTTGGCTCAACGAGGACGACCTCCGGGAGGCCCGGCGCCGCCTGCCGATGGTGTACGTGCAGGCCCTGCCGGTCCGCCTCGACCCGCTGGGCTACCTGTCCGAGATCGGGCTGCTGCTGCAGGCGACGGAGCAGGGCGAGATGATGTACACGTTCGTCTCGGGGCGGGTGCTCTACCGGGAGACCATCCGGGCCGCGCTGCTCCGCCACCTGGAGAAGGACCTCGGCACCATGGCGTTCCCGCAGCTGCCGGTGTCCACCACGCCGTTCGCCGTCGCGGAGTTCTTCCCGTCGCCGTCCGAGACGGGTCTCACGGACGACCGCCAGCACGCCGTGGCGCTGAGCTACATCGTCCCCGTGCGCGGGGAGTGCAATCCGCGGCAGGACGCGCTGCAGCTGTCCTGGATGAGTCCCGAGGAGGCGCTCAGCCCGGAGGTGCAGGCGGAGTTCGCCGGCGGCCGGGGCGACCTGGTGCGCCAGGCCATCGCCCACGCCGGCTGGGGCCACTGACCGGAGTGCCCGCCGCCCCCTCCCCCGCCGGCCGGTCCGCCTTCGGCTTCCGGATCGAGCACCGCCTCGCCGACACCGCGCGGATCGCCGGCGAGCGCGTGCGGGCCAACGGCGGGGAGTTCCGCGGCCGGACCGGGACGATCGCCACGCCCCACGGCGTGATCCGGACGCCGGCATTCGTCCCCGTGGCCACGGCCGCCGCCGTCAAGGCCGTCCTGCCCGAGTCCATGGCGCAACTGGGCGCCCAGGCGCTGCTCGCCAACGCCTACCACCTCTACCTCCAGCCCGGCGCGGAGGTCCTCGACGCGGCGGGCGGGCTGGGCGCGTTCATGAACTGGGACGGGCCCACGTTCACCGACTCCGGGGGCTTCCAGGTCATGTCCCTGGGCTCGGGGTTCCGGAAGGTCATCGACATGGCGGGCGCGGCGGGCCCGGCCGTGGGCGACGACGACGTCGCGGCCGGCAGGGAGCGGCTCGCGCGCGTCGACGACGACGGGGTCACGTTCACCTCGCACATCAACGGCGACGTGCACCGGTTCACCCCGGAGATCTCGATGCAGGTCCAGCACCGGCTGGGGGCCGACATCATGTTCGCGTTCGACGAGCTGACCACGCTGCACAACTCCCGCGGCTACCAGGAGGTCTCCCTCGAGCGGACCCGGCGGTGGGCGCAGCGGTGCGCGGCCGAGCACGCCCGGCTCACCGCGGAGCGGGCCGGGAAGCCCTACCAGGCGCTCTTCGGTGTGGTCCAGGGCGCGCAGTACGAGGATCTGCGCCGGAAGGCGTGCCGCCACCTCGCGGCCATGGACCTCGACGGCTTCGGCATCGGCGGCGCCCTCGAGAAGGAGAACCTCGGCACGATCGTGCGCTGGTGCACCGAGGAGCTGCCCGAGGACCGGCCCCGGCACCTGCTCGGCATCTCGGAGCCGGACGACGTCTTCCGCGCCGTCGAGAACGGGGCCGACTCGTTCGACTGCGTCTCCCCCACCCGGGTGGCGCGCGCGGGCACCGTCTACGCCCCGGACGGGCGGTTCACCGTGAGCAACGCCCGCTTCCGCACGGACCTGTCCCCGATCGACGACGGCTGCGACTGCTACACGTGCACCCACTACACCCGGGCCTACCTGCACCACCTGTTCAAGGCCAAGGAGCGGCTGTCCGCGACGCTGACCTCCATCCACAACGAGCGGTTCGTGGTCCGGCTGGTCGACGGGGCGCGGGAGGCCATGGCCGAGGGCGACTACTTCGAGTACCGGGACGAGGTCCTGGGCCGGTACTACGGCGGCTGAGCGCCGCCCGGATCACGGGGACCGCCCGTCCCCCGCGAGGGCGGCACGGCGGTGGGCGGCGTGCCGCTCCACCCGGGCCAGGTCCCGGGCGGCGGGCCCGCCGTCCCGGTACTGTGCGAGCAGCACGTCGACGTGCTCCCGCACCAGCCGGCGCACGGAGGGGTGCACGGTGGCGGCCTCGACACGGGCCGCCAGGTCCACCAGGGCCAGCACGACCTCCGCGTGCCCCGCGACGTGCGGGCGGATATGGTCGAAGGGCATGTCCACGACCTCGTCCAGCCCCACCACCGCGTAGTGCAGGCGCGGCACCCCGTCCACCAGGACCGTGTTCCCCGGCAGCGGCCTGGAGACGGCCGCCACGATCCCGGCCGCGACCTCCTCCACGGCGTTCATCGCGGTGTAGGGGTCGTTGGTGCTCGGGGACAGGGCCCGCACGGCGAGCTCCACGACCTGCTGCTCCGCGAAGCGCACGTCCTGGTCCGCCGAACGGGAGTCGCCCAGATGCACGGAGCGACGCAGCCTCCCCTCGAGCTCCCCCGCCCGGTCTCCGGGCCACACCCGGAACAGCGTCTCCCGCGGCAGGACGTGGTCGCCCACCCGCGGGACCAGCTCCACCACGACGTCCTCCCCCTGGACGCAGGACCGGAGCCGTTCGAAGCTCACGTCGACGATGTAGCCGACCGACCCGGCGGTGATCTCCCCGCCCCCGATCCGGTCGCCGACGGTCCGCACCACGTCCTCCGGCGCCTCCTCCGGGTGCCACCGGTCGATCACCCCCAGCAGCCGCCGGCGCGCCCCGTGGACGAGGGTGTCCACCTGGATCGAGTCGGCGATGTGGTGGATGAAGTACACCACCAGGGCCACGTTCACCACGGCCAGGAGCACGGCCAGGTTCACCGCGAGGTGCGGGACGAACGGCTCCGCGAGATCCTCGGAGGCGGACCTGATCGTGCGCAGCACCAGCAGGGCGTAGATGAACGTGGAGACCAGCACGCCCAGCACCACCTGGTTGGTCCGGTCCGCCATGAAGTTGCGCACCAGCCGCGGGCCGTAGGTGGAGCTGGCCGTCGCGATCACGGAGATCGTGATGGAGAACGCGGTCGCGGCCACGGCCAGCATCGACCCGCCGATCGCCGAGAGCATCGACCGTGACCCGTCGATGCCCAGCGCGTAGACCCACGAGATCCACGGCGAGTCCAGGTTCTCGGGCAGCCACCGGTCCACGGCCACGGCTCCCTGCGCCAGGGCGACGGCAGCCACCACGCACGCCCCCGGCACGAACCAGAACCGGTTCAGCACCCGACGCCAGGACCCGGAGAACTTGTTCATGGCGACAGCCTACGATCCGGGCGGACGGACACCCGGGAACCGGCCTCGCGAGCACTGCGGCGCCGCCTCCACGGGGCACCGCTGTTCCGTGATGTCACTGCTGCGTGATGTCACTGTTCCGCGGCCTCACTGCTCCGTGGCCTCCGGGGACGCGGCGGGGTCCTGGTCCCCGGACGGGCCCACGTGCCGCGAGCGCCGCCACGCGATGACCGCGACCACCACCACGACCGCCCACGAGGCGGCCACGGCCGCCAGCGCCGGCCAGGACGGGCGGGACGTGAACGCGCCCACCGCGGCGAAGCTGACCTGGCCCGGTGCCGCCCCGAGCAGCGTGGCGCCGACGTAGTCGCGCTGCGGGATCCGGACGAGACCCGCCCCGTAGCTGAGCGTCCAGTTGGGGACGACGGGCCGCAGGACCAGCACCGTGAGGAAGCCCTTCCCCTCGAGCTTGGCCTCGACGGTCCCGATCCGGTGGCCGGCCAGGCGGTAGAGGGCGTCGCGGCCCAGGAACCGGGCCAGCCAGTAGCCGAGCCAGGCCCCGGTGGTCGAGGCGACGACGCCCACGGCGCTGCCCTGGGCCATGCCGAACAGGAAGCCGCCGGAGACGGCCATGATGGTCACGGGGATGGGCGTGGCGGCCACGAGCACGAAGACGCCTGCGAACACTAGCGGGCCCCACGCCCCGAAACCGTCGACGAACGCACGGATCTCGTCCACCGTCGGCAGCTCGTAGCTGATGAGGTACCAGACGGCCACGGCGAGCAGGGACAGGAGCGCGCCGGCCTTGAGCGCGGTGAGCCACACCGGCCGGGTGCCGGGTCGGTCGGCCCCCTGGCCCCGCGCGGGTTCGGTGCTCACGAGCGACACTGTACCGACCGGCGCGGCGGGGACGGATCCGCTCCGCCCCGGGGCCGGGTCGGGACGCCCCTGGCCGGCCGGCGAGGGGAGCCGGCCGCACCGGTGCCCGACCGGTCGCGCGGCCGGGCGGGAGTCCGGGGGACAATGGGTGCATGGACGTCACCGACCTGGACCCCACGGAGCTGCTCACCGTCTCCCACGAGCTCCCCCACCCGCCGGCCTCCGTGTTCGCCGCGTTCACCGAGGCGGACCGGCTCGCCGCCTGGTTCGGCCCGCGGGGCTGGAGCGTGCCCCGGGAGTCCGTGCTGCTGGAGGTCCGCCCCGGCGGCCGCCAGCGGTTCCGCCTGGTCAACGACGCCGATCCCGCGCAGGTCTCACCCGTGCACGCGACCTACCTGCGGGTGGAGCAGGACGCGCTCCTCGAGGGCCGCGAGGTCCTGCCGGGCCCGGACGGCGGCCCGACGGGGCCCCACCTGCTGCTGCGCACCGAGTTCCTGGACACCGGGGACGGCGGGACGGTTCTCGTGCTCACCCAGGGCCCGCTCCCCGCCGCGGTGCACCCCCGGGCGGCCCAGGCCTGGCGCGGCTCGTTCGAGAAGCTGGAGGCGCTGCTCGCCCGCGGCTGAGCCGCCCCGGCGATCCTTTCCGGAGGCGGGCGGGCCCCGCGCCGTCGCACCTCCCCCGCGCCGGGCCGCGGCAGCCGCCCGGCACCGACCGTCCGACCGACCGTCCGACCGACACAGGAGGAACGCATGAGCGAGGAGTCCCCGCGGCGCACCACCGCCCTCACCCGGCGGCTGACCGCACCGAACCCGGGCCCCATGACCCTCGACGGCACGAACTCGTGGCTGATCGGCTCGCCCGGGCAGCAGGACGTCGTCGTCGTGGACCCGGGCCCGGCCGACCGGGGGCACCTGACCGCCCTGGCCGCGGCCGGGCGGACGGTGCTCACGCTCGTCACCCACCGCCACGGGGACCACACCGGGGCCGTGGCCGACTTCCACGCGCTCACCGGCGCACCCGTTCGCGCCTTCCTGCCCGAGTTCTGCCGAGACGCGGACCCGCTGCGCGACGGCGAGACGATCGAGGCCGCCGGGTGCCGGATCCGGGTGCTGCACACCCCGGGGCACACCTCGGACTCCGTGTGCTTCCACCTGCCCGACGACGCCCCCGAGGGCCGCCGCCCCGGCGAGGGTGACGGTTCCGTGCTCACGGGCGACACGGTCCTGGGCCGCGGCACGACCATGCTCGACCACCCGGACGGCGCCCTGGGCGACTACCTGCGCTCCCTGCACCGGCTGGCGGTGCTCGGCCGGGCGATCGTCCTCCCCGCCCACGCCGACGTGCGCGAACACGTCGAGGAGGTGTGCGAGGAACTCCTCGAGCACCGGATGGACCGGCTCGCCGAGGTGCGGGAGGCGTTGCGCGTCCTGGGCCGTGCGGCGACGCTCGAGGCCATCACCGACCGGATCTACACCGACGTCCCGCCGCACGTGCTCCCCGCGGCGCGCCGCTCGGTGGGGGCGCAGCTGGCCTACCTCGGCTTCTGAGCCCTGGGGCGGGGCGCCCGCGGCCGGCCGCGGGCCGGGGCGATGCCGGCCGGCGTGCGGGCGCTCAGCGTGCGGGCGCCGGGACCTCGTCCGTGGCCCCGGGCCCGGCGTAGGTCGGCTCGCGTCGCTTGAGCGCCCCGATCACGGCGTAGGTCACGGGCATGATCAGGACCTCGACCAGCACCTTGTACACGTAACCGACCACCACGTAGTTCAGGAAGTCGGCGGCCGTGCTGATCCCGATGATGGGGGCGGCCACCGCACAGAAGATCATCGTGTCCACGAGCTCGCCCACCAGCGTCGAGCCGATCAGGCGGGCCCAGAGGTGCCGCTCCCTGGTGCGCGCCTTGACCCGGACCATCACGAACGCGTTCAGCAGCTGACCGGCCAGGTAGCCGAGCAGGGACCCGGCCACGATCAGCGGCACGGGGCCGAGCACGGCCTCGAACGCCGCCTGACCCTCGTAGAAGTCCGCCGGAGGCAGCGCGATGACGAGCCAGAACACCACCGAGGAGAACAGTCCCGCGGCGAAGGACGTGACGATCGCCCGTCGTGCGGACCGGAAGCCGTAGACCTCCGAGACGACGTCCCCCAGCACGTAGGCCAGCGGGAAGAGGAAGAACCCGCCGTCGGTGAGGACGGGGCCGAAGGCGACCCCCTTGGTCGCGGCCACGTTGGAGAGCACGAGGACCACGCAGTACGCCGCCACGATGAGGTCGAAGTACGAGCGGGGCCGGCGGGCGAAGCCTGCGGCGGCAGGGCCGGTGGAGGAGCTCACGGTGTGCCACCAATCTGTCGGGAAGCGAGGACCGTCCGCGCGGGACGGCGCCGTGGAGCGGTCTGTGCGTGCACGGCGCGGGCCGCCCGCCTGCCACCCGGGAGCCCCTCCGGTGCTGCCGCGGCTCCTGTGCCGAGAGGTCGCGCCGGCCGGAGGCCGTCCAACAGTCTAGCGACGGCGGCCGGCCGCGGAGCCCTCCGCCCCGCCCCCGGCGGAATACGACGACGCACGATGACGCCGCGGTCGACGAGGACATCGCCGCGGCCCGCCGGCTCGGCGTCACCGGCGTGCCCTTCTACGCGCTGGACGGGCGGTACGGCATCTCCGGAGCGCAGCCGACGGAGGTCTTCGCCCGCGCGCTGGAGCAGGCCTGGGCCGATTCCGGGCTCGAGCCCACGGCCGCTGTCGCCGCACCGGCGTGCGGCCAGGAGGGGTGCACAACCTGACACCCGCTCGGAGGTTTCCTGGACGTTTCCCCAGACCTTGCTCCTCGACGGACCAAAAAGGGGCGAAGGGTGGTGTCATAGTCGGACATATCGTCACCAAGGCTCATTGAAGTACGCATACTTTGATGACATACGTAAAGTGGGTGTCATCATGCCTCGGATTTCTGCGGCGACCAATGCCGCGCAGCGGGAGAACACCAAGCGGGCGATCCTCGACTCCTTCGGGCAGCTCCTCTACCAGCAGGGCCTGACGGGGCTGACCATGACCCACGTCGCGAAGAACGCCGGCGTGGGCCGGACCGCCGTCTACAACTACTTCGCCGACATGGGCGAGCTGCTCGTGGCCTACGCGCTGGACGAGACCGAACGGTTCATGACCGACCTCCGCCAGGACCTGGAGGGCGTGGCCAACCCGGTGGACCGGCTGGCCGTCTACATCCGCGCGCAGATCGAGGACCTGACCCGCCGGCACCTTCCCCCCGGCCCCACGATGCGCACCGTGCTGGCCCCCGAGGACTACCAGAAGCTCGGCGAGCACGTGGGCGAGCTCCAGGGACTGCTCGCGGCCATCCTGCGGGACGCGATCGTCCAGGGCTACCTGCCCGACGGCGACATCCCCGAGCTGGCCACGCTCGTGCACGGCTCCCTGACGGCCGCCGCGGACCGCGGCCAGAACTCCGACCAGGACCGGGCGGCGCAGGAGCGGCACATCCGCTCGACCGTGCGGTTCATCCAGCAGGGACTGGGCGCCCGGTTCGACGCCGCGGGCCACCCCGTGCCGGTCGCTCCCGAGCTCCCACCGCTCAGCGCGGCGTCCTGAGCCCCGCCCCGGCCCGCGCCGCCGGCGCGGCGTCGAGATCCAGCACCCGGGCGTGCAGCACCCTGCGGTGGTGCAGCGCCGTGCGCAGGGCCCGGTGCAGCCCGTCCTCGAGGTAGAGCTCCCCGGCCCAGCGCACGACGTGCGGGAAGAGGTCCCCGTAGAAGGTGGAGTCGGCGTCCAGGAGGGTCTCCAGGTCCAGGGTCGTCTTCGTGGTGATCAGCTGGTCGAGCCGGATCTGGCGCGGGGCGATGTCGGCCCACGCCGAGGGCGTGGCCAGGCCGTGGTCCGGGTAGGGGCGCGAGTCGCCCACGGCCTTGAAGATCATGCGCCCATCCTAGGGGCGGCTCCGGACGGCACCCGGAACACCGCCGGCCGCGTCCCCGTACGGGGGCGCGGCCGGCGGTGCGGGACGAGGCGGCTCAGCCGCGGAGGACCGTGACGGCCCCGGTGGCGGCGTTCCACTCGATCCGCCCGCCCGTGAACTTCTGGGCGACGCCGCCGGCGACGGCGAACTCGTCGGTGGTCGGGTAGCCCAGGCCGCGCTCGTGGCCCATGGCCGCCCACTTCTTGCCGATGGCGCCGTACTCCTTGACGGCCTGGGACCCGGTGCGGGAGGACCAGATGAACTTGGTCCGCTTCCCACCGGCGTTGAAGACCTGGTAGGCGCCGCCGTCGGCGGTGCGTGCCTCGGTGGTGGCCGGCGGGCCGTAGGTTCCGGCGTAGCCGCCCGCGGCGAACTTGCGGCCGATCGACCCGCCGTAGTCGACCGCCCGGGTACCGGTGGCCCGGGACCAGTACAGGGCCTTCTCCCGGCCGTCGACACCGACGAAGCGCTGGTAGACCGAGCCGTGGCCGGAAGCGTGTTCGGCACTGACGGGGGTGGCCCAGGAGGTGCCGCCCAGTGCCGCCCAGGTGTGCCCGATCGCACCCTGGAGCGTGTACCCGCCGACCGAGTCGTTGCCGGACGGCGTGACCGTCCCGGACCCCGACGTCGCGTAGAGACGGTCGACGTCGCCGCCGACCAGGCCGGGCAGGTCGTAGTTGGTGTGGTGGAAGCCTTGCAGCACCACGCGGTTCGCCTTGGTGAAGCCCGCCTTCCGGTAGACCGCCGAACCCTTCTCCGCGGCGTCGAGGGCCGACCAGCCGGACGGCTGGGTGGCGCCGTAGCCGTCGTTCGAGCCGACGTACCACGTGGGGTCGGTGGCCTTCAGCGCCGCCCCGGGCTCGGTCTCGAGGCCGCCGTAGTAGACCCCGCCGCCGCCGATGAGCGTGGCTCCGCCGCCGCGGATCCATCCCGCGCGGTCGGAGAGCGCCTCGTGGGCGATGAACTCGGCCCCGCCGGAGTAGCCGGCCAAGTGGATGCGGGTCGAGTCCACACGCTGCTCGGCCACGACCTTCGCGGCGAGGGAGCGGAACCAGTCGCCGCCGGTCTCGCTGTCGGAGGTCCAGGACCGCCCGGACGGGGCGACCGGGACCACGAGGATCATGTTCTTCGCCGCCGCGCGGGCGGCCATGGTCCGGAGCATCGAGGTGGTGGGACGCTGGGCGTAGTACTGGCCGTCGCCGTCGAGGTAGAAGACCACACCGACGGGCCGGGAGCGGTCCACGCCGGTGTCGTAGACGTGGTACTGCGCGGACATCCCCGCGGCGGCGTGGGACGAGGTGGTCGTGGCCGCGTGGGCCGGGGCGGGGGCGCCCACGAGCATCGAGGCGGCCAGCGCGGCGGCGACGGCCGCCGCGCTCAGGGCGCGCGAGGACATGGACAGGGAGGGAAACGTCAAGGGGGGACCTCTTGGGGGGAGAGGGAACACGGGCATGGCGCAGCCCGGGGGAGCTGCGGTCGGGGGTCACGGAGCAGCCCGCTCCATGACACACCCCAGGGTATTGCATTAGCGAATAGATGTCTTGCACCTGCGTAAACTGGAGACGCGATCCCCTTCCCTCGCTCCACCCCACCGAAAGATCCACCCATGCCTGCCCGACGCCTCACCCTGGCCGCACTCCTCCTGCTCGTCCCGGTCCCGGCCGTTGCCCAGCCCGTCACCGAGACCGGCCCGGCCACCGCCCAGCAGACGCCTGCCGATTCCCCCGACGGCGACCCGGGCCCCGACGGCCCGGCCACCGGCGCCCCGGAGGACGGGCAGGCCCCGGCCGATCCCGCGTCGCCCGAGATCCCGGCCGCCCAGGACGGCAGCACGGCACTCCCGGAACAGCCCTCGCCACCGGGAGAGTCGCAGGACTCCCGCCCGGCCACCGGCAGCGATGCGGCGGAGTCCGGGAACGGCGCCGGCGGGCAGTCCTCCGGGCAGGCCCCGGAGGAGGCCACCGATCCGGCGGTCGCCGGCACCGCGGACCCGCGGGACCCGGCGCTCCACGAGGGCGGCGCGACCGACGACACCGGGAGCGCCGGCACGATGCCGGCACCGGCGCACACGCCGAACGGCGCGCCCGCGGCGGAGGAGGACGGACAGGTGGTGCCCGGCACGGTCGACCGGGTCACCCTCGGGGCACTCACCCGCGTCCCTGCCGAGGACTCCGGCGAGACCCTCGTCCTGCCCGCGGCAGGGTGGGGCCTGGTCGTCTCGGCGCTCGCGGCGGTCACCGCGGCCGTGCTGCTGCTCCGCCGGCGCCGGGCCGCCCGGCTCAACCACTGAACGGGACCGGGGCGCCGACCTCGCGCCCCGGTCCGGCTCCCGCCGCTCCGCCCGGACACGAAAAAACACCCCGGACCGCAGGTCCGGGGTGTTTCCGATGTCCTGAGACATCACATGTGCGGAGGATGGGGGATTTGAACCCCCGAGGGCGTGAACCCAACACGCGTTCCAGGCGTGCGCCATAGGCCGCTAGGCGAATCCTCCAGGCACGCACGTCGCGGCCGCCGATCGGCGCCGGAACATGCGGAGTCCAGCATAGCCGAACCTCCCGGCAATGCCGAATCGACCCGTCCTGCCGCCCGGTTTCGGGCCCCGGTCGGGATCCGCTAGACTCTCTGACAGCCCCTCGCGTGGCGTCATCCTGTCGAACTCCCCCAGGACCGGAAGGTAGCAAGGGTAGACGGGCTCTGGCGGGTGCGCGAGGGGTCTTCTCGTCCCCGGAGCGGCCCGCGTCCCCAGCGGCGGCCGCCCGCCCCGCCCGTCGGATCCCGTCGCTAAGGTGGCTCCTGTGACTACCGCTCTGTACCGCCGCTACCGCCCGGAGTCCTTCGAGGACGTCATCGGCCAGGAGCACGTGACCGAGCCGCTGATGACGGCGCTGCGCAAGGACAGGGTCAGTCACGCCTACCTCTTCTCGGGTCCCCGCGGCTGCGGGAAGACCACCTCGGCCCGCATCCTGGCCCGCTGCCTCAACTGCGCCGAGGGGCCGACGGCCACGCCCTGCGGCCGCTGCGAGAGCTGTCGGGACCTGGCCCGGGACGGCGCCGGCTCGCTGGACGTGATCGAGATGGACGCGGCCAGCCACGGCGGCGTCGACCACGCCCGCGACCTCCGGGAGCGGGCCACCTTCGCACCCGTCCGCGACCGGTACAAGATCTTCATCATCGACGAGGCGCACATGGTCACGCGCGAGGGCTTCAACGCCCTGCTCAAGATCGTGGAGGAGCCTCCGGAGCACATCAAGTTCATCTTCGCGACCACGGAGCCGAGCAAGGTGCTCACGACCATCCGGTCCCGCACGCACCACTACCCCTTCCGTCTCGTGCCCACCGAGCCGCTGATGCACTACCTCGAGCGGCTGTGCGCCGAGGAGAACGTGCCGGTCGCTCCGGGCGTGCTCTCGCTCGTCGTCCGGGCCGGTGGCGGGTCGGTCCGGGACACCCTCTCCGTGCTCGACCAGCTGATGGCGGGTTCGGACGAGGGCGGGATCGGCTACGACCTCGCGGTGGCCCTGCTGGGCTACACCCACGGGGCGCTGCTCGACGACGTCGTGGACGCCTTCGCCTCCGGGGACGCCGCCACGGTCTTCCGCGCCGTGGACCGCGTGGTGCAGACCGGCCAGGACCCCCGGCGGTTCGTGGAGGACCTGCTCGAGCGGTTCAGGGACCTCATCATCGTCGACGCCGTCCCGGAGTCCGCCGGCAACATCCTCCACGGGATGCCCCAGGACCAGATCGCCCGGCTGCGCAACCAGGCCTCGCAGCTCGGGGCGGCGGAGCTGTCCCGAGCTGCCGACATCACCAACACCGCGCTCACGGAGATGACCGGCGCCACCTCCCCGCAGCTGCACCTCGAGCTGCTGTGCGCACGCATTCTGCTGCCCTCCTCCGAGGACACCACGCGCGGCGTCACCGCACGCGTGGACCGGCTGGAGCGGCGGTTGAGCATCGGCCGCGGCACCGCGGCGGCCACCGGACGGGACGACCAGCACGTCGGCGCGCCGGTTCCGGCCGAGCCCGCTCCCCGCGCCGCGGCGGAACGCCCCGCGGAGCCCGAGCCCCCCCGCACGGCCCCCGCGGACGACGCCCGCCCGCCCGGGACCGACCGGGCGGCCGCCCCCGAGGAGGCCTCCGCTCCCGCAGGGACTGCGCACCGCCGCGAGCAGACCCCGGCGACCGCCGGACCGGGGCCCGAGCCGGCGCACGAGGCCACCCGGGGCCACCGGGCCGGGACCTCCTCCCGCTCCGCGCCCGCCGATGCCCCCGGCACCGGGCAAGCGCCCCGTCCGGCACGGGGCGACGACGCCGCACGCCGGCCGTCGGGACCGGAGACCCCGGAACCGCCGCGCCAGGACACGCCCCTGGCCGACGAGGCCGGCGACGGGATCGACATGCTGCGCGCCTCGTGGCCGGAGATCGTCAACGCCCTGGCGGACATCCGCCGCGTCGCCTGGTTCACCGTGCAGCGCGGCACCCCGCAGTCCTTCGACGGCAGGGTCCTGCGGATCATGTTCGACGCCGAGGGCGACCTCATGAACTTCCCCCGCTTCGAGGACGACCTGCGCCAAGCCGTGCAGCAGATCCTCGGGATCGACTGCCGCGCCGAGGCCATCCCCTCCGGCGGAGGGCACGGCCGCGGTGGCACGCCGCGCCCGCCCGAGCCGCCGCCGACCTCACCGGGCGGCCGGAGGGCACCCGGGTCCGGCTCCGACGGCACGCCCCGCAGCGGTGCCGGGCCCGAGGTCCGGGACGGGGGCCCCGCGCCGTCTCGTGAGCACGCGGCGCAGCAACGCCCATCCGGCGCGCCGCACGAGCCGCAGCGGCGCCCCGCCGAGCCCGGCCGCTCCCCCGCGCACCCGGCGGGACAGGACGGCCCCCCTGGCGGGCAGGACGCGTGGAGCGCCCACGGCCGGCCCGCCACGGACGCCCCGGCGGAGTGGACGGACCCTGCGTGGGCCGAGGAACCGGTGCACAGCTGGTCCGTAGCGGCCATTCCGCAGGGCGGGGACGAGACGCCGGAGCCCACGGCCGCACCGAACGGGCCGGCCACGGAGGACGCACGGGCGCCGCGCCCCGCACCCCGGCCCGAGGGACCTCCGACCGCCGCGCCCCCGGGGACCGGTCCGGCCTCCGGGGCGGGCGAGCAGGCGCCGTCGCGACCGGCACCCGCTGCCGCGCCCGGCGGTGATGCCGCCTCCGGCCCGCGGACCCGGCCCGTGGGGACGCCGCCCGGCCCCGCAGGATCGTCCGCACCCGTCGGTGCATCGGGGCGTCCCGCCGCCCGCGGGGCAGCGGCCCCGGATCCGCGTTCCGGCCCCGGGGACCGGCCCGCCGGTCCCCCGCAGCACGTCCCGCACGACGACGTCCCGCCGCCGGAGGAGCCCCCCGACCTCGACGAGCCGCCGTACCCGGAGGACCCGGACGAGGCGCCGCCCGAGCAGTGGCGCCCCGCACCGGCCGCGCACCGGGGGACCCCGGCCGGCGGGGTCCGTCCCGGGACCGCCACGGCCCCCGGCGGCACGGCCTCCCCGCACTCCCCCTCGGGCCCCGCCGCCCCGTCCCGGGCCGTCCCTGCGGAGGAACGGTCCGTCCCCGCGGAGCGGCCCACCGGCGCCCCGGGCCGGCCCGCGTCCCGGTCCGAACCCACGGTCTCCCCAGCGGTGGAGGACGCCGTGGGGGAACGTCTGACCTTCCGGGAACGGCACGCGGCGGCCATCGCGGCGGGACGCCAGGCGCCCGCGCCGGCGTCGGCCCCCCGGGACGGAGACGTAGAATGGGACGACGCGTTCGTGCCCAGCTCGGACGACGAGGCGCTCGAGGACTCCACGCTCTACGGCCGTGCCGCGATCGAGCGGATCCTCGGGGGGACGCTCGTCGAGGAGCGGGACCTCCACACCGGGGACTGACACCGGGGCCCGGTCCGTCGCGGGCCCCGAGGCCGCCGCCGGGAACCAGCAGAGGGGCCGCGCACCGGCCCGGGAATCGAGGAGTACGTGTACGAAGGCGCTGTACAGGACCTGATCGACGAACTGGGCCGGCTGCCCGGGATCGGGCCGAAGTCCGCGCAGCGGATCGCGTTCCACCTCCTCGACGCGGACAAGGAGGACGTCCGCCGGCTGGCCGAGACCTTGACCGCGGTCAAGGACAAGGTGAAGTTCTGCCGGATCTGCGGCAACGTCTCGGAGCTCGACGAGTGCGCGATCTGCCGCGACGCCCGCCGGGACGGCAGCGTGATCTGCGTGGTCGAGGAGTCCAAGGACGTCATGGCCATCGAGCGCACCCGCAGCTTCCGGGGCCGCTACCACGTGCTCGGCGGGGCGATCAGTCCCATCCAGGGCATCGGCCCGGACCAGCTGCGCATCCGCGAGCTCATGACCCGCCTCTCGGGCGACGAGGTCCAGGAGGTCGTGCTCGCCACCGACCCGAACCTCGAGGGCGAGGCGACCGCCACCTACCTCTCACGGATGCTCAAGACGCTCGGGATCCGCGTGACCCGCCTGGCCTCGGGGCTGCCGGTGGGCGGGGACCTCGAGTACGCCGACGAGGTCACCCTGGGCCGGGCCTTCGAGGGCCGCACCGTGGTCGCCTGACGGCTCGCGGTAGGATGTCCTGGTGCCCCTGCCGCGGGGAGCGGGCGCACCGGCCGGGGAAGACCACCGGCCCCGGCCAGACCAGATCACAGGAGTAGTGCCCATGAGCCTGATCGTGCAGAAGTTCGGTGGATCCTCCGTCGCGGACGCCGACGGCATCCGCCGGGTTGCACGGCGGATCGTCGAGACCCGCAACCGCGGCCACGACGTCGTCGTCGTGGTCTCGGCCATGGGCGACACCACGGACGAGCTCCTCGACCTCGCCCACGAGGTCACCCGGAAGCCCCCGGCCCGGGAGCTGGACATGCTGCTGACCGCCGGTGAGCGGATCTCCATGGCGCTGCTGGCCATGGCGGTCTCGGGGATGGGCGCACCGGCCCAGTCCTTCACGGGGTCGCAGGCCGGCATGGTCACCGACGGCGCGCACGGCGCCGCCCGCCTGGTCGAGGTGAACCCGCTGCGGGTGCGCGAGTCCCTGGACCAGGGCAACATCGCGATCATCGCCGGGTTCCAGGGCGTGCACCGGCACACCAAGGACATCACCACCCTGGGCCGCGGCGGCTCGGACACCACCGCGGTCGCCCTCGCGGCCGCCCTGGACGCCGACGTCTGCGAGATCTACTCCGACGTCGACGGCGTGTTCACCGCCGACCCCCGGATCGCGCCCAAGGCCCGCAAGCTGGACCAGGTCAGCAGCGAGGAGATGCTCGAGCTCGCCGCGAACGGCGCGAAGATCCTGCACCTGCGCTGCGTCGAGTACGCGCGGCGCTTCGGCGTGAAGCTGCACGTGCGCTCCTCCTTCTCCCACAGCGAGGGCACGTGGGTCATCCCGAGCCCCGAAGACGTCGCCGACTCCCCGAAGGAGATCCCGTTGGAACAGCCCCTCATCTCCGGCATCGCCCACGACCGCACCCAGGCGAAGGTCACGATCGTCGGCGTGCCCGACAAGCCCGGCATCGCCGCCCGGATCTTCCGCCTGCTCGCCGAGGCGAAGGTCAACGTCGACATGATCGTGCAGAACGTCTCGACGGGCGACGACCCGCTGACCGACCTGTCCTTCACCGTGGACGAGTCCCAGGGCGAGCTCGCCCTGAGCCTGCTGCGCGCCGCCGAGGAGAAGATCGGCTACACCGGCCTGGAGTACGACGACCAGGTGGGCAAGCTCTCCCTCGTGGGCGCCGGCATGAAGTCCAATCCCGGGGTGACCTTCACCTTCTTCGAGGCGCTCGCCTCGGCCGACATCAACATCGACATGATCTCCACCTCCGAGGTGCGGATCTCCGTGATCACGGACGCCGACCGCCTCGACGAGGCCGTGCGCGTGGTGCACAGCGCCTTCGGCCTGGACGCCCAGGAGGAGGCCACGGTCTACGCGGGGACCGGCCGCTGACCGTCCCCCACGGGCCCGGGCGGGCCGGCAACGGCGGGGCGGTGACCCGTCCCGCCGTCGTGCTCCCCCGCGAGGAGTGGGGGCCGCGCGCGCGGGCCCACGAGGAGCGGGCCGGCCGGTACGCGGACCCTTTCGTGGCCCGGCGCCACCGGGGGCAGAAGCACCCGGTCGAGGACTTCCTCTTCACCTACTACACGCTCAAGCCGGCGCAGCTCAAGCGCTGGCACCCGGGTGCCGGCGTCGTGCTCCTGGACGCCGCCGGGCGCGCCGGGGAGAAGTTCTACCGGCACCTGCGGGAGGCGGAGCTCCGCTCGCTCGGGCTCACGGCCGGGGACGGCGCCGTGACGGTCGACGACGACGCCTTCCGGGACCGGCGGGCTCCCGCCGTCGACTTCGCCCGGGCGGTCCTCGGCGCGCACGCGGGCAACCCCGGGTTCTTCGGCTGCTTCGGCCTGCACGAGTGGGCCATGGCCTACCGCTCGGAGGACAACGGTCTCCGCCACGAGCAGCTCGACCTCCGGCTCGGGGCGGCGGGCACGGACGCCGTGGTCGAGCAGCACCGGATCCGGTGCACCCACTTCGACGCGTTCCGGTTCTTCCAGCCCCAGGCCGTGCCGCTCAACGAGCTGCAGCCCACGCGCGCGGCCCAGCGGACGCTCGAACAGCCCGGCTGCCTGCACGCCACGATGGACCTGTACAAGTGGGCGTACAAGCTGGTCCCGGCCGTCGAGTCCGAGCTGCTCATGGACTGCTTCGAACTGGCCTGGGACGTCCGCGCGACGGACATGCGGGCCGCCCCCTACGACCTCACGGGGTGGGGCTACGAGCCGGTGCGGATCGAGACGGCCGAGGGCAAGGCCGAGTACGTGCGCCGGCAGCGGGCCTTCGCCGACCGCGCCGAGCCGCTGCGCCACCGCCTCGCCGAGGCCCTCGAGACCCTGGATCCGCACCGCGCCACCGAGGGGGCGGCGTGAGCGGCGCCCCGGCCCCAGGGGCTGCGGTCCGGGCCGCGCTCAGGGGCTGCGGTCCGGGCCGCGCTCAGGGGCTGCGGTCCGGGCCGCGCTCGAGGATCCGGCGCAGCTCCTCCAGGTCCTTGCGGTTGGCGCGGCGGATCTGTGCCGCCAGCATGCGCGCGCCGATCCGCGCGAACCCGGCCGGCTCGCCCCGGTTGCGCAGCGTCATCCGTGTGCCGCCCGGCACCGGCTGCCACGTGTAGGTGGTCTCCATCGGGAACGGTCCCTGCGCGGTCCGCATGACCAGCCGCTCGCCCGGGACCAGCTCGACGACCTCGTACTCGTACTCGAGCCGCCGGCCGAGGAACCCGGCCACGAAGCCGACCTTCATCCCCTCCCGGAGCTCCGGGCCGGTCCGCAGGTCGACGGAGTCGATGTTCCGGTACCACTCCGGCGCCCGGGCCGGGTCCGCGGCGTAGGCGGAGACCAGCTCCACGGGACGGGCGACGACGGTCTCGGTCAGGACGTCGACGGACCCGCCACGGGCGCGGCCGCGGCCGGTCACGACAGCTCCCGCGCCGGCGCGCCGTCGTCGTCGGACCGTTCCCGCCCCGCGAGCCACGACCGGACGTCCGCGACCCGGATCCGGCGGTGCGTCCCGCGGTACTGGACCGGGATGACGCCCTGCGTGGTGAGGTTGCGCATGTAGGTGTGGGAGATCCCGGCCAGCGCGGCGGCCTGCGAGGTGCTCAACAGCTCCTCGGCGGAGGTGACCGTGACGGTCTCACCGCGCGCCAGGCGGGAGAGGAGGTCCAGGACGGCGTCCTGCGCCGGCCCGGGCAGGCGCACGGCGGTGCCGTCCACGAAGACGGTCACGTCCCGGGAGGCGAGGGCCTCCGTCAGGAGCTCGGCGTCCCGGCCGCTGAGGCCGGGGGTGGTCCGCGGGGAGTGCTGGCTCATGGCCCCATTCTCCCCGCCGGGGCGCCC
>NZ_JBISWL010000137.1:0-18640 GCF_044462265.1 Kocuria rhizosphaerae | reverse complement strand
CGCCGACGACGGCGCGGAGCGCTCCACGCGGGCTCCTGCCGCCCTCCGGGGCCGCCGGCGCCCGGGCGCCGCCTAGAGGATCGGCTTTCCCCCGGTGACCGCCACGCGAGCGCCGGAGACGTAGCTGCCGTCGTCGCACGCCAGCAAGACGTAGACGGGAGCGAGCTCGGCGGGCTGCCCCGGCCGGCCGAGCGGGGTGTCGTCGCCGAAGGAGGCGACCACCTCCGCCGGCATCGTGGACGGGATCAGCGGGGTCCAGATGGGCCCGGGCGCCACGCTGTTCACCCGGATGCCCTGCTTGCCGAGCATCTGCGCCAGGCCGGCGGAGAAGTTCGCGATCGCCGCCTTGGTGGCCGCGTAGGGCGCCAGGTGGGGCGACGGCGAGTCGGACTGGACCGAGGACGTGCCGATGACCGACGAGCCGGGGGCCATGTGCGGCACAGCGGCCTTGACGAGGTGGAACATCGCCCCGACGTTGAGCCGGAAGGTGTAGTCCCACTCCTCGTCGGAGATCTCGTCCAGGCTCTCGTGGCTCATCTGGTAGGCCGCGTTGGAGACCAGCACGTCGATCTTGCCGAACTCCTGCACGGCCCGCTCCACGACCGCCCGGCAGTGCGCGGGGTCGGAGAGGTCACCGCGGACCAGCACGGCGCTGCGCCCGGCCTCCTCGATCCAGCGCGCGGTGTCCCGGGCGTCGTCGTCCTCGCTGAGGTAGGCGACGAGGACGTCGGCGCCCTCCCTGGCGTAGGCGATCGCGGCGGCGCGGCCGATCCCGCTGTCCCCGCCGGTGACGATCGCCGCCTTGCCCTCGAGCTTGCCCGAGCCGCGGTAGCTGTGCTCACCGCAGTCCGGGACCGGTGTCATCTCCGACTGGACGCCGGGGACGTCCTGCTGCTGCTCCGGCTGGGTCATGACGAGGTCCCTCCAGGTGGTCGGGCGGTCCGGGATCGGCCCCGGTGGTCAGCACACTGCCCAGCCTAGGACGACCGCACCGGCGTGTCCCGCCCCGTGCGTCAGCCGGCCCGGCGACCCCACCGGAGGACGGCCAGCCAGAGCAGCACCCCGGCCAGGCCCATCGTCCCGGGGACCAGCACGGGGGACGGCCCCACGGCCCCGCTGGTCGCCGCCCACAGCCGGGCCGCGCCCGACATCGACTCCCAGACCTCGGCGTAGCGCGGGTCCAGCGGTCCGGCCCGCAGGTTCGCCAGGACGTGCTCGTAGACGCCGTAGACACTTCCCAGCACGGCGACGACGGCGGCGACCTGCACGGCGCGGACCGTCGCGGGGCTGCGACGGACCGCCCACGCCACGGCGGCGAGCAGCAGCACGGCCAGCACGGCCCACGGGACCAGCTGTGCGGGGCCCTGCCAGTGGCGCAGCATCGCGAGCTCGGTCAGGGCGCCGAGCACGGTGGCGATCCCCAGCAGCGTCAGGGCCCACCGGTAGATCGGGACCAGCCGGGCGTCGTCGGGGCCGGCGCCCGTGGTGTCCGACATGCTGCTCATGCTCTCCATGGGACCACGGTCCACCGGGACCAGCCTGTATTTGGGCTGGGACGTCGCGGACGGAATCGTCGCCCGGCTGAGGGCGTGGGGGCGTGCACCGGGTGTTCGGCTGCGCCGGGGACGGGGCGGACCCGATCCTGGCCGCCATGGCCCGGGCCCGGGACGACGTCGAGCTGGACAGCAAGCCGGTCGTGGCGATCGTCGGAGACGTCGTGAGGACGGCGCAGGGCGGCGGCTACCTGCAGGATGTCGAGCTGCCCAAACTGTTCAAGGACGTGTGCGCGCAGTACGTTACGTGCAGACCCTCTCCGTCCCGGAGCAGCTCGAGGCCGCGCTGGACCGCGCCGCGCGCCTGCTGCGGCGGCAGTACGCCCAGGTGACGGAGTGAGGCAGGGCTGCGGACGGGATCGTCAGTCGTCCATGAGGATCGAGGGCAGCAAGCCCAGCTCGTCGAGGCGGCGCACCACGAAGATCGTGAGCTCGTTGGTCACCAGCTTGATGCAGTAGCTTCGCGCCCTGGGCTCGGTGCGCTGGATCAGGCCCTGCTCCAGGAGCTTGCGGATGTACTGGCTGCGAGCGGTTGGAGTGACGCGCACCAGGTCTTCGATGTCGCCGGCCCTGGCGCTCTCCAGTCCGGCGATTCGGGCAAGGACAGCGACGTCCCGGCCGCTCAGCACCCCGGAGCGGTGTGCGTGGTCGAGTGCGGGGATGTACACCTCGTTGAGCACCGTCCGCGGATCGTTCAGCTGCTGGATGGCGTCCAGATCGTGCTTGATGCCGTCCAGCACGTACTGGCACCACTGGATCATGCCTTCGTCGTCCAGGGCATCGGCACGTGACAGCCGGGCGTAGTAGGCCTCTCGATCAGCACCGAAGACCGTGGTGGGGTTCAGCGCCCGGTATCCGGCGCCCGTGAAACCACGGTCGACCAGCATCGCGTAGGTCAGGAGGCGTGAGACCCGGCCGTTGCCGTTGCCGAACGGGTGGATCCACACGAACCTGTGGTGGGCGATGGCCACCTGCATCAGCTGTTGCTGTGGAGCCACCTTGCGGTTGATGAACGCCAGGAGCTGGTCCATGTCCGCAAAGACGGATTCCGGGCCGGGCGGCACGTGAGCGGCGCCTGCGATGGACACCTGACCGGTCCGGTACTCGCCCGGCGTCGCGTCGCCCTCCCGGTGCAACCCGTCGACGGCGAGCTTGTGCAGCTCCCGGATGAGCTTGTGCGAGAGGACGAGCTGCCCCTCCCGATGGCGCTCGTCGATGTACTCGCTCGTCCGGTCGAGCTGGAGGATCTCCCGCACGTCGTCGCGGACCTCCCCTTCCCCGCGCTCCGCACGAGCCGCCCCCTCCAGCGCATCGACCACCGTGGTGCGGTTGCCCTCGATCCGGGCGGACAGCATGCTCGTCAGATGCTGGAACAGTTCGCGGAGCTCCGCGAACAGGGGCGGCAGACGAGCCGGAGCGATGAGATCGCCCCGCGCCCGCTCCAGCTCGATGATCGTGCCGGCGAGGAGCGAGTCGAACGGGAAGCTCGGGAAGCGGATGTCCTGCATGCCGATCATTTTTCCAGCTGCTACAGTATATTCAAAGTCACCTTCCATCCGCCCCTTCAATTGCAGGCATGATTGGACACCTTCGCTGGTCAGCATTCAAAGTTCTTGCGCAAGGACATTCGAAGTCCCCGTCTCCCCGTAGGATCTTCTGGTGATCACCGGAGAACTGAAGAGCAAGATCGACGCCGTCTGGAACCGCTTCTGGTCAGGAGGGATCTCCAACCCGCTGGAGGTGATCGAGCAGATCACCTACCTACTTTTCATGCGACGCCTGGACGACCTGCAGACCACGGCTGAGAAGAAGGCCCAGTTCACGGGCGCCGGGGTGATCGACAACCCCGTCTTCCTCCCGGACCAGCAGCACCTGCGCTGGTCCCGCTTCAAGACCCTGGACGACGCCCAGGAGATGTACGACGTCGTCAGCGGCGAGGTCTTCCCTTTTCTGCGCACCCTGGGCGGTGACGACTCGACGTACTCCCACCACATGGCCAACGCGCGCTTCACCATCCCCGCCCCGCAGCTGCTGGACCGGGTGGTGCAGCTCGTGGACGAGATCCCGCTCCAGAACAGGGACACGAACGGCGACCTCTACGAGTACCTGCTCTCCAAATTGAACTCGGCCGGGCAGAACGGCCAGTTCCGCACCCCGCGGCACATCATCCAGCTGATGGTCGAGATGACGGCGCCGACCCCGGACGACCGGATCTGCGACCCGGCCTGTGGCACCGCAGGCTTCCTCGTGGCAGCCTCTGAGCACGTGCGCACCTACTCCCCCGAGGTGATGACCGACGCCACCGCGCGGGAGAAGTACCACCACCACATGTTCCACGGCTACGACTTCGACTCCACGATGCTGCGGATCGGCTCCATGAACATGCTCCTGCACGGCGTGGAGGGCCCGGACATCCGCTACCGTGATTCCCTGGCCGAGGGCGCCAGCGAGGACAGCGGTGAATACAGCCTGATCCTCGCCAATCCACCGTTCTCGGGCAGCCTGGACTACGAGACGACGTCGAACAAGCTGCTGAAGACCGTCAAGACCAAGAAGACCGAGCTGCTGTTCCTGGCCCTATTCCTGGACCTGCTCGACGTCGGCGGCCGCGCCGCCGTCATCGTGCCCGACGGCGTGCTGTTCGGCTCCTCCACCGCTCACAAAGCTCTGCGCAGGATGCTGGTGGAGGAGGAGCAGCTCGAGGCCGTGGTGAAGCTGCCCTCCGGCGTGTTCAAGCCGTATGCGGGAGTCTCCACAGCGATCCTCTTCTTCCGGAGGACGGGAGGGGCAGGCGGTACGGAGAACGTGTGGTTTTACGATGTGAAGGCCGATGGGCTCAGCCTCGACGACAAGCGCCAGGAACTGTTGCCCGTGACCAAGCTCGGGCCTGCTCCGAGCGAGGCGCTGACGGAGGACGAGCACGCCAAGAACAACCTCCCCGACGTCCTCGCCCGTTGGAGCGACCGCGACGGCGCCGAACGAGGTCGCGGCCGCACGGACCAGAGCTTCTGCGTACCCAAGCAGGAGATCGTCGACGCCGGCTACGACCTCGCGATCAACCGCTACCAGGAGATCGCCGTGGTCGAGGAGAACCACCGCGACCCCTTGGAGATCATCGCGGATCTGGAAAGGCTCGACGACGAGATCCGCGCTGGTCTGGCCGAGCTCAAGGAGATGTTGCGGTGAACACCTGGCCGACGCTCACATTGGGCGAGATCTGCAAACCAAAGCAATGGCCGATATTGGCCAAGAAAGACCTCGAAGTGCGAGGCCACCCGGCATACGGCGCGGGTGGACTAATCGGTTACACAAACCAAAAATCCCACGACGGAAACGTTGTGTTAATTGGCTGCCGTGGCACCTGTGGCAATGTCATGCTTGTTTCAGGCCCCCTATATGCGAGTGGGAATGCCATGGCTCTGGATGCATTGAGCGACAGAGTCAACCCTCGATACCTCGCAATCGCCTTAGAACGGCGAGGTCTGCAGGATGTCATAACTGGATCTTCCCAACCTCAGATCACGCGGACAAATCTTGTGAAAGTGCGGATACCTGTCCCCCCGTTGCTCGTTCAAAACCGCATCGTGGCAGCCCTTGAGAGCGCTCGGTTCACCCTCGAAGCGACCGAAAGAGAAATCAGCGGCCTGACGAGTCTTGTCCAATACGCGGTACTAGAACGATCTAGGCACCGAACGAAGTTTGTTCCGCTCCCCGAGTTGCTCACACGCCCCCTTCGGAATGGCCTTTCCCCCTCCTCCAAGGGGAGATATCCTGGCACTGTCCTGACTCTTAGTGCAATCACTGGCGGGCATTTCCGGGAATCCGCTCAAAAAAGCGGATTTTTCGATTCGCCACCACTGGACAAGGCGCGCGTCCAAGAAGGTGCATTGCTAATATGTCGAGGAAACGGAAACCGTAAACTTGTCGGAGTTGGTGCCTTGGCGGCCCCCAGTGCGCCAACCTATGCATTTCCGGACACGATGATTGAGGCCCGATTCGACGCCCAACAAATCCGATCCGAACTCATCCCACACCTTTGGAACAGTCACGCGGTACAACACCAAATTCAAAGCCGCGCGAAAACGACCAATGGAACGTACAAGATTAGCCAGGCTGATTTGCAAGATGTGCAATTCATTATCCCCTCAGAAGACGTACAAGCGGAACTTGTGGACGTCGTCCAACGAGGTGATCGCGCGCACAGGCGGATGCAACAGCGTCTGATCCTCGCCCAGCAGCTCTACGACTCCGTCCAGTACCGCGCCTTCCGGGACGAGCTCTGACAGGATGGGAGTTGCCCCTGCAAACTGCTGAGCGGTAGGACGAGCATGGCCAGCAACTTCGACTTCATCGCCCCGGAGTGGCCGGGCGTGCACCAGGAGTGCGTGCGGGCCGAGCAGTACGTGCGCCAGGATCCGCGGGCCTCGGCGCTGTACGCGCGGCGGGTCGTCGAGCAGCTGGTCGACCACCTCTATCTCGCCGCCGGTCTGTCCGAGCCGTACCGGGCGGACCTGGCGGCACGGATCAATGCCCCGGCGTTCCGGCAGCTGACCGGCGACATGATCGTCGCCAAGCTCAATGCCGTGCGCAAGGCCGGCAACACCGGGGTGCACGAGAGCCGCAAGGCGTTCGGCGCGCAGACGGCGCTGGCGGTGGTGAAGGAGCTGCACCACGTCGTGCACTGGGCGGCCCTGCGGTTCAGCACCGGCAGGGCGGAACTGTCTTCCGAGCACCGCTTCGACCCGTCCGTGATCCCCGACGTGGCCGACCGTCCGCTCAGCCAGGCGGAGCTCAACGGCCTGATCGAGAAGTTCCGCCAGCAGGACGAGGTGCTGGCCGCCGAGCGGGAGCGCCTGCAGCGGTCGGAGGCGGAGCGGGCCAAGCTCGAGGCCGACCTCGCCGAGCTGCGCCGGCAGATCGAGGAGACCCGGCAGGAGCAGGTACCGGACGAGCACGACTACCAAGAGTCCGAGACCCGGCGGCTGCTCATCGACATGTACCTACGCGAGGCCGGCTGGGCGCTGGACCAGCGCCGGGACCGGGAGTACCGCGTCGAGGGCCTGCCCTCGGGCGGGACGGGGTTCGTCGACTACGTGCTGTGGGGCGCCGACGGCAGGCCGCTGGCCGTCGTGGAGGCCAAGCGGACGGACCGCTCCCCCGAGGACGGCGCCCGGCAGGCTGAGGAGTACGCCGACGCACTGCTGGCGGCCACCGGGCAGGACCCGGTCATCTACCTCTCCAACGGCTACGAGCACCGGGTGCGGGACCGGGCGGTCGACGCGACCCACCGACGGATCAGCGGTTTCGCCACGCGGAGCGAGCTGGAGCGGCTGGTCCAGCGGCGTCGTCGTCGCAAGCCCTTGTCCTCCCTGCCCGTCGACCAAGCGATCGCGGGCCGCCCCTACCAGGAGCGGGCGATCCGGGCCGTGGCCGAGCACTTCGAGGCCGACCGTCAGCGCCGCGCCCTGCTGGTGATGGCCACGGGAACGGGAAAGACCCGCACGGTCATCGCGCTGACCGACCTGCTGACCCGGGCCAGCTGGGTGCGCACCGTGCTGTTCCTCGCCGATCGGACGAGTCTCGTCAAGCAGGCCGAACGCGCGTTCCGGGAGCACCTGCCCAATACCACCGTGGTGAACCTCGTGGAGGAGAAGTCCACCGACGGCCGGGTGTTCGTCTCCACGTACCCCACGATGCTGAACCTGCTCGACGCCAGGAACCCGGACGGCACGGCGATGTTCGGGGCCGGGTTCTTCGACCTCGTGGTGGTCGACGAGGCGCACCGGTCGATCTTCAACCGCTACCTGGCAGTGGTCGAGCACTTCGACGCGCACCTGGTGGGCCTGACCGCCACCCCGAAGGACGAGGTGGACCGCAACACCTACCGCGTGTTCCAGCTCGAGGACGGCGTGCCCACCGACGTCTACAGCCTTGAGGACGCGGTGCAGGACGGCTACCTCGTCCCGCCGCGGGCCGTGGACGTGCCCCTGAAGTTCGTGCGCGGCGGCATTCGCTACGACGAGCTCTCCGAGGAGGAGCGCGCCGCCTGGGACGAGACCGAGTGGAACGACGACGGCGAGATCCCCGACGAGGTCGGCGCCGGCGAGATCAACCGCCGCCTCTTCAACGCCGACACCGTCGACAAGGTCCTGCAGGTCCTCATGGAGCGCGGCCACCGGGTGGAGGGCGGGGACCGGATCGCCAAGGCCATCGTCTTCGCCGCCAACGCGAAGCACGCGGCCTTCGTCAAGGAGCGCTTCGACGCCAACTGGCCGGCGCTCGGGGAGTCGGCGAAGGTCATCACGCACCGCACCGAGCGCGCCCAGGTCCTCATCGACGACTTCTCCGAGGCCGCCAAGCGCCCCGACATCGCGATCTCGGTGGACATGCTCGACACCGGCATCGACGTGCCCGAGGTCGCCAACCTCGTGCTGTTCAAGCCGGTGCACTCCAAGGCCAAGTTCTGGCAAATGATCGGCCGCGGTACCCGCCTGCGCCCGGACCTCTACGGACCGGGGCAGAGCAAGCAGGACTTCTACGTCTTCGACGTCTGCGGCAACTTCGAGTGGTTCCGGGAGAACCCCGAGGAGAGCGGCGGCAACACCACGCCGTCGCTGACCGAGCGGCTCTTCCGGCACCGCCTGGAGCTGCTCACCGTCCTGGACGGCACCGTCGACGACGACGCGCCAGGCCGCACTCCTGGCGAGGACGAGGCCGAGCTCCACCTGCGCGGGCTGCGGCGCGCCACGGCCACGATCCTGCACCGCCGCGTGAGTTCCGTACCGGTGGAGAACGTCCTCGCTCGCCCGCACCGCCGCGCCGTGGAGACCTGGTCGCTGTGGGAGAACTGGCAGAGGATCGACGAGTCCACGGCCCAGGACGTCCAGCGCGAGCTCGCCCCCCTGCCCTCCGCGGACACCGACCCCGACGAGTCCGCCAAGCGGTTCGACCTGCTCTGCCTCCAGCTGCAGCTGGCCCTGCTCACCGGCGACGACACCGTGGCCGCCAGTATCCGGGACACCCTCCAGCAGCTCGCCTCCGCGCTGCTCAGCCGGACCGGCATCGCCGCGGTGAAGCAGCAGGCCGAGCTGCTGGAGTCGGTCGCCTCGGACGCCTGGTGGGAGGGTGTCGGCGCCACGGCCGTCGAACGGATCCGTCGCCGACTGCGCGGGCTGCTGCGCTACGTTCCCCGTGGGCACGCACACGTCGTGTACTCGGACTTCGAGGACGAGCTCGGGCACGTGCGGGAGACGGAGGCGCCGCGTGCCGACGTCGGCACGGACATGGAGCGGTTCACGGCCAAGGCCCGGGACTTCCTCCGTAGTCACCAGGACGACATGACGCTCCAGAAGGTGCGGCGGAACCGCCAGCTCACCACGGTGGACCTGCAGCACCTGGACGCCCTCCTGCAGATGAGCGGCACCGGATCCCCGGCGGAGATCGAGGCGGCGTCCGAGGGCGGGCTGGGCCTGTTCATCCGGCAGCTCGTCGGCCTGGACCGGGAGGCGGCCCAGGAGGCCCTGTCCGAGTTCCTCGACGGCTCCCGCTGCTCCGCCGCACAGATCCGGTTCGTGCAGATGGTCGTCGACCATCTCACGGCCAACGGCGTCGTGGATCCCCGTGCGCTGTTCGGGTCGCCGTTCACGGACCACGGGGGTCCCACGGAGCACTTCGACGACGCCGAGGTGCACGAGCTCATGGATCGCCTGCGCGAGGTGGAGTCCCGGGCCAGGGTTCGCGATGACGCCGAGGTCCCGCAGGGGGCGTGACTCAGCCGGCACTATCGCGCCACAGGGGCAGCTGTCCCCAGCCTTTCGGCGCTCCCATCCCTTCCTCAATGCTCAGGCCCGGAAGGTCGGGGAAATCGGTCAACAGCTGACGAACCCTCCGTGGCCAGGTGCTCCGAGGATCGACGTGTTGTGCAAGGTAGGCGATGACTGCCAATGCGGGGTAGACCCGGTCCAAGGTGCCGAAACCAATCAGGTGATGCAAGGACGCCTCCACCTGGGCGGGCCTGGGATGGCGGAACTTCTGTGTCAGTGTTCGGTTCCACAGGCGGCTGTGGTGGGCGGCGACGTTCCTGACGTGTCCGACTCCTCTCATCCAGTCGGAAAAGAAAGGACCGCCCTCGACGCCCAACTGATGGGCGATAACACGCTGATCCGCCTTCCTCATCAGGGAGAACAGCCGCGCGAGACCACCAAAATCCATGAACTCCACCGCGACCCAGACGGGAAGAGGCTCCCCGTACTTGGTGAGGTGATGCCGGACGAAGTCCTCGTTCCGGGCGCGGTGCTGGAGGACCGTGTACGCCTGCCTCCACTCGTCGAACGCGCTCCGGCCGGTACTGGGGTGGCGTCGCGTGCAAGCCGAGTTCTCAAGGGCCTGCGGGCGCAGGTGGCCGAAGGTATCTCGACGTCCCAGAACATATGCGACCTGCGTCCGCAGCCCCGTCTCCACAGTCTCGACGCCATCCAGCACGAGCAGGCGCAGCGCACGGTCGAAGCTCCACAGCGCCTCGATCTGCTCCATGGTGGTCCCCGGACGGATGGAGCTGGAACGAAACCGGACCGGCGACCCGACTCGCTGTTCCGACTCCGGCAACAGCTCGCGGAAGGGATACACATAGGCGCCGAGCCGGTAGTACCCGACACTGCGCAGGAGCTCGAGGGCTCGCTCACAGTCATGCCATGTCAGTCCCCGGCTGGCCAAGAGCTGGAGCTGCTCGTCATAGGTCCTGTGAGGTTTGTCGTACAAGAGCAGCCACCCATGGTCCAGACAAAAGAAAACCGACCCTTGAGAGCCTGAAGACTCATCAGCGGGGCCGGTGTTAGTACCAACAGTCTACACGGTGCCGTGCCCGAGACCGGCTGGATCGGCCGCCCAGCGTCGTCGTTCCGTCCCGCTCCTGACCACGCCGAGGACGACTGCCCCTCGAGGGCCCGGGCGACCGCAGAATAGCGCGAACACCCGGGCCATGCCGGGTCACACGGTGGCTCCGTAGTCATCGGCGGCCGCTGAACTCGCCACTTCTGCCCGAGACCGGGGCACGCACCCTGTGTGTCGGGCAGAAGCGGTGAGTTCGGCGTTGGGAGGGTGCGGCAGAGGTGCCCCTCGTCACGCGGCGTCGGGGCCCCGGGCCCGGAACGATAGGATGGGCACCGTTCGCCGGATCCCGGCTCCACGCCAGACCCCTCCGAGGAGTTCCCCGATGGCCCGCATTGTTGTCGACGTCATGCCCAAGCCCGAGATCCTTGACCCGCAGGGCAAGGCCATCGCCAACGAGCTGCCCCGCATCGGCCTGGACGGGTTCGCCGGTGTGCGGCAGGGCAAGCGCTTCGAACTGTCCGTGGACGGCGAGGCCACCGACGACGTGCTGTCCCAGGCCCGCGAGGCGGCCGAGAAGCTGCTGTCCAACCCCGTGATCGAGGACGTCGTGCGGGTGGCGGTCCTGGACGAGACCGAGGAGAACTGAGCATGACCGAGACCCCGCTCGTCGCGGACCTCTCCGGCCACGGCCCGGACCCGGCGCTCGAGGACGCCCGGATCGGCGTCGTCACCTTCCCCGGCACCCTCGACGACCGCGACGCGGGCCGGGCCGTGACGCTGGCCGGCGGCACCCCGGTCCCGCTGTGGTACGCCGACGAGGACCTCCGGGGCGTGGACGCGGTGATCCTGCCCGGCGGCTTCTCCTACGGCGACTACCTGCGCGCGGGGGCGATCGCCCGGTTCGCCCCGCTCATGGACCGGATCGTCGAGGGGGCGAACGCGGCAGGCACCTCCGGCTCCTCGCCGCTGCCGGTGCTGGGCATCTGCAACGGATTCCAGGTGCTCACCGAGGCCCACCTGCTGCCGGGCTCCATGATCAAGAACGACCACCTGAAGTTCCTGTGCCGGGACCAGCGCCTGCGCGTGGAGAACGCGGAGTCGGTGTGGACCACCGAGTTCGAGGCGGGCCAGGAGATCGTGGTGCCGCTGAAGAACCAGGACGGGCAGTACGTGGCCGACGAGCGGACCCTCGACGCCCTCGAGGCCGAGGGCCGCGTGGTGTTCCGCTACGTGGGGTTCAACCCGAACGGCTCCCGCCGGGACATCGCGGGCATCAGCAACGCCGGCGGCAACGTGGTGGGTCTCATGCCCCACCCCGAGCACGCGGTGGAGCCGGGCTTCGGCGCGGACTCCTCCGCGTTCGGCGAGGTCGGCATGCGCGACGGCACGGACGGGCTGGGGCTGTTCGTCTCCGCCCTCAAGACACTGGTCAAGTAAGGGACACGGAAAGCACTCCATGAGCGAGAAGCACTTCAACCTGGACACCGTCGAGCACGCCGCGGGCACCCCCGACACCGAGCTGCCCTGGGCCGAGCTGGGGCTCAAGGACAACGAGTTCGAGGAGATCAAGAAGATCCTCGGCCGCCGTCCCACCGCGGCGGAGCTGGCCATGTACTCGGTCATGTGGTCCGAGCACTGCTCCTACAAGTCCTCCAAGGTCCATCTGCGCCAGTTCGGCGAGAAGGTGACCGAGGAGATGAAGAAGGACCTGATGGTCGGCATCGGCGAGAACGCCGGGGTGACCGACATCGGGGACGGCTGGGCCGTGACCTTCAAGATCGAGTCCCACAACCACCCCTCCTACGTGGAGCCCTACCAGGGCGCCGCGACCGGCGTGGGCGGGATCGTGCGCGACATCATCTCGATGGGTGCCCGCCCGGTCGCCGTCATGGACCCGCTGCGCTTCGGGGCGATCGACCACCCGGACACCGCGCGCGTGGTGCACGGCGTCGTCGCGGGCGTGGGCGGCTACGGCAACTCCCTGGGCCTGCCCAACGTGGGCGGCGAGGTCGTCTTCGACTCCTGCTACCAGGGCAATCCCTTGGTCAACGCGCTGGCCGTCGGCGTCATGCGCCACGAGGACATCCGCTTGGCCAACGCCTCAGGCGTCGGCAACCGGGTCGTGCTGTTCGGCGCGCGGACCGGCGGCGACGGCATCGGCGGCGCCTCGGTGCTCGCCTCGGAGTCCTTCGACGACGCCAAGCCGTCCAAGCGGCCGGCCGTCCAGGTGGGCGACCCGTTCGCCGAGAAGGTGCTCATCGAGTGCTGCCTCGAGCTGTTCAAGAACTCCCTCGTGGAGGGCATCCAGGACCTCGGCGCCGCCGGCATCTCCTGCGCCACCTCGGAGCTGGCCTCCAACGGCGACGGCGGCATGCACGTGGACCTCACCGAGGTCCTGCTGCGCGACCCCACCCTGACCCCGGGCGAGATCCTCATGTCCGAGTCGCAGGAACGCATGATGGCGGTCGTGACCCCGGAAAAGGTGGCCGCCTTCGAGGCCGTCATGGCGACGTGGGACGTCGAGTACTCGTGGATCGGCGAGGTCACCGGCACCGGCCGGCTCGTCATCGAGTGGGACGACGAGGTCATCGTCGACGTCGACCCCCGCACCGTCGCCCACGAGGGCCCCGTCTACGAGCGGCCGTATGCCCGCCCCGCGGACCAGGACCGGCTGCAGGCCGACCGGTTCGCCGGCTCCCCCGCGGACGCCTCCCGCCCCTCCGGCCATGAGCTCAAGAACGCCGTGCTCGAGCTCATGGCCTCCCCGAACCTGTGCGCCAAGGACTGGGTCACCGCCCAGTACGACCGCTACGTGCAGGGCAACACCGCCATGGCCATGCCCGACGACGCCGGCGTGGTCCGCGTGGACGAGGAGACCGGTCTCGGCGTGGCCCTGTCCACCGACTGCAACGGCCGCTACGCCTACCTGGACCCGTACCGGGGCGCGCAGCTGGCGCTGGCCGAGGCCTACCGCAACGTGGCCACCGCCGGGGCGCGCCCGGTCGCCGTCTCCGACTGCCTGAACTTCGGCTCCCCGGAGGACCCGGGGACCATGTGGCAGTTCGCGGAGGCCGTGCGCGGGCTGGCCGACGGCTGCATGGAGCTCGGTGTCCCGGTGACCGGCGGCAACGTCTCCCTGTACAACCAGACCGGCGGCGTGGGCATCCACCCCACCCCCGTGGTCGCGATGATGGGCGTGCTCGACGACGTCCGCCGCCGCACCCCCTCGGGCTGGCGCGAGGACGGGCAGGCGATCTACCTGCTCGGCACCACCGCCGACGAGCTGGACGGCTCCGAGTGGGCGAACATTCGCGGGCACCTCGGCGGGCTCCCCCCGGCCGTGGACCTCGCCCGGGAGAAGCTGCTGGGCGAGCTGCTGATCAACATGTCCCGCGACGGCATGATCGACGCCGCGCACGACGTCGCCGAGGGCGGCCTGGCCGCCACGCTGGCCGAGATGGCGCTGCGCTTCGACGTCGGGGCGCGGATCGGCCTCGGCGAGGTGTGCGACCGGGACGGCGTGGACCTGTTCACGATGCTCTTCTCGGAGTCACAGGGACGGGCCGTGGTGGCGGTGCCGCGCAGCGAGGAAGTACGCTTCAGCGACATGTGCACGATGCGCAGCTACCCGTTCATCCGGATCGGGGTGGTGGACGCGCAGAACCGGGCGCTGGACGTGCAGAGCCAGTTCGCCGTCGGCCTGGCCGAGCTGCGCACGGCGCACGAGGCCACCCTGCCGCAGCACTTCGGCTGACCGGCCGCACCGCAGCATCCCGTTCCCGACCGTCCACGACCCTGATCCTCCGGGGCCCCCCGGGCTCCCCTCCGCCGGCCGTGCACCCGTGCACGCAGAAAGCAGCACCATGACCGAGGACCTCGAGGCCCTGCGACCCGCCCCCGTCCTGGAGACGGAACGACTCCTGATCCGGCCCTTCACCGCGGAGGAGCTCGACGCCGTGGCGGCGGGCGACCGGGCGGAGCACTTCGCCGAGGGCTTCCCCTCGCCCGAGGACATGGACTTCGCCCGGGAGTCCCTGCTGGCCGGCGGCTACTTCTTCACCGAGTCCGTGTACGCACGGATGGCCATCGTGGAGAAGGAGTCGGGGCAGATCGTCGGCACGTCCGGCTTCGTGGGCCCGCCGATCGACGCCGAGCTCGAGGTCGTGGGCTCCCTGGCCCCCGCCTACCGGAATCTTGGCTACGCCCAGGAGGGGTTGGCCGCGCTCCTGGGCGTGGCGTTCACCGACGACGCGGTGTCCGGCGTGCGCGCGAGCGTTCCGGTGGACAACGCCCCTGCCGAGCAGGTCCTGCTCGCGGCGGGCTTCGTGCACCGCAGGTCCCCCGGCCTGGAGACCGACTACTTCCTGCCACGGCCCGGCTGACGGGCGCGCCCGTGGCGGCGCCCCGATCGTGACGAGTGCTGGAGGCCCCCCTGTTCCCCTATGACCTGCTGTCCGCGGACACCTTCCCGGAGTCGATCCTGCTGGTGCTGGTCGTCCTGGACTGGACCGTGCGCCTCCTGGCCCTGGGCTGGATCCCGCACAACCGCCGCCCGTCCGTGGCGCTCGCCTGGCTCCTGGCCATCTTCCTGGTGCCGGTCGTGGGGCTGCTGCTCTTCCTGGTCATCGGCTCCGCCCGGCTGCCGAAGAACCGGATGGCGATGCAGGCCCGGATGAACGACGTCATCCGGGAGAATTCCCCGGGCTCCCCCGTCCTCGGCAACACGCTGGAGCAGCTCCCCGCCTGGATCGAGTCCACCGCAGCGCTCAACTACCGTCTCGGCGCGCTGCCCATGGTGGGCGGCAACTCCTTCGAGATCCGCACGGACAACCACGAGGCCCTGCGGCTCATGGCCGAGGCGGTGGACCGGGCGGAGGACTACGTCCACTTCGAGTTCTACATCGTGGCCTTCGACGACACCTCCCGGGTGCTCCTGGACGCGCTGGTGCGCGCCCACGAGCGTGGTGTGCGGGTCCGCGTGCTCATCGACCACCTCGGCTCGGTCGGTTATCCCGGCTACCGGGCGCTCGTCCGGCACTTCGACCGATCGGGGTTCCCGTGGCAGCGGATGCTGCCCGTGCGGCCCTGGAAGGGCGAGTGGCAGCGGCCCGACCTGCGCAACCACCGCAAGATCCTGGTGGTCGACGGCGAGGTGGCCTGGACCGGCTCGCAGAACGTCATCCACCGTTCGTACAACAAGCGGAGGAACGTCCGGAAGGACCTGCAGTGGAAGGACCTGATGATCGAGTGCCGGGGCCCGGTGGTCGCCGAGCTCAACGCGCTGTTCACGGGCGACTGGTACTCCGAGACCGGTGACCTGCTGCTGGACGAGGCCACGGGCGAGCTCCCCGGCGTGGAGGGACCCGTGTTCGCGCAGGTGCTGCCCTCGGGACCCGGTTTCGAGACGGAGAACAACCTCCGGCTCTTCAACCACCTCATCTACAACGCCAACCGGCAGATCGTCATCGCGAGCCCGTACTTCGTCCCGGACGAGTCGCTGATGCACGCGCTCACCACCGAGGCCCAGTCCGGGGTGGACGTCCAGCTGTTCGTGGGCGAGACCTCCGACCACTTCCTGGCCTACCACGCCCAGAACTCCTACTACCAGGCACTCGCGGAGGCCGGGGTGAAGATCTACCGCTACCGGTCCCCCACCGTCCTGCACGCCAAGTTCGTGCTCGTGGACGACTACGTCTCCGTCATCGGCTCCTCCAACATGGACGAGCGGTCCTTCGCGCTGGACCTCGAGGTCTCCGTGTACATCGTGGACCGGGAGTTCCGCCGGCGGATGGACGCGGTGGTGGCGCAGTTCCACGAGGCCAGCACGCTGCTGGATCTCGAGGAGTGGAAGCGGCGGCCGCTGTGGCGCAAGTACGTCGACAACGTCGCCCGGCTGACCTCCGCGCTGCTCTGAGGCACCCCGGGGAACGGGACGGGAAACAGGTGCCGGGAACGCGCCCGGGGATCAGGACAGGAACCGCGCCCGGGATCCCTCGGCGGCGGCCCGCCGCCGGCGCTCAGGTCTCCAGGACGCCTCGGACGATGGAGTCGCCCGAGTGGGTGGGGTCCCCGTCGACCGGCTCGTCGGAGACGTCCACGACGGGGAACTCCCCCACGTCCAGGTTCTCCGGCAGCACGAACACGGCCTCGTCCCCGGCCATCACACCCAGACTCACCATCCGCTGGGCGTCCGGCGCGAGCAGCCACACCTCCTTGAACCCGTCGACGTCGGCGGGGTCGGTGCGCACCACCAGCTGCCGCGTGCCGTCCGGGCGCTCGTCCACCTCCGCGGAGCCCCGAGCGCTGTAGCCGGCCAGCGGCTCCAGCTCGGCCCTCGCCAGGAGGGTCGGCTCCGGGCCCAGGCCCAGCTGCTGGACGCCCCACACGGCGGCACCTCCCACGAACAGCGCGGCGGCCACGGCCGCGGCGGCGAGCGGGTACGGCACTCCGCGCCGGGACCGGTCGCGCCGGGAACCGAGGTCGACGACGTCCGCCCCACCGCCGCCGCGAACCGGCGCGTCGCCCCCGGCGGCCGGGTCGTCCCCGGGAACCGTGTCGTGTCGGACAGCCGTGTCGCCCCGGACAGCCGTGTCGTCGCGGGCGGCCGTGTCCTCCGGCGCCGCCGGTGCACCCACGGCGCGGGCCCCGTCCAGGGGGTCATGCGCGACGTCGTCCGAGAGACCGAGCTCGGCGTGGATCGCCGCCCAGACCCCGGGGCCGGGAGCCGCCGGGGCGGGCGCCGAGGCCCTCCCCGCCCGGACGACGTGCCGCAGCTGCTCGAGCTCCGCCGCGCACTCGGGGCAGCTCTCGAGGTGGTCCCGGCTCCGGGGGTCCGGGCCCTCACCCAGAGCCAGGAGCGTCAGCGTCTCCTCACTCAGGTGCGCCATGGCCGTCTCCCAATCGTGTTCGCAGGTTCGTGAGGCCGCGCCTCAGGTGGCTCTTGACCGTGCCGAGGGGCAGGTCCAGATGCTGGGCGATCTGCTGGTGCGTGAGCTCCTCGTACACCGCGAGCGCCATGATCGTGGACCTCGGTGGTCCCATCCGCTCGATCTCCGACCGCACCACGAGCCGGTCCACGAGCAGGTCCGCCTCCTCGTGCCGCGGTCCCCGGTCCGAGTGGACGGCGGCCGCCCGGCGGCGGTCGGCCTCGCGGCCCGCGGTCCTCGCGGCGTCGGCGATGCAGTTGCGGGCGATGCCGATCAGCCACGCCGGGACGGAGGACCGTTCGGGGTGGTAGCCGGACCGGTACTTCCACGCCCGGATGAAGACCTCCTGGACGACGTCGTCGGCAGCCGAGTCGTCCCGCAGCGTCCGCACCGCGAGCCCCCGGACGACCCCGGCGCAGTGCCGGTACGCGGCGCTGAGCGCCTGCTCGTCCCCCGCGGCGAACGCGGTGTCGAGCTCGGGTCCCCAATCCGGGGGCGGCGTCGGCATCGTGGAACGGCTCCTCGTGGGCCGGCGGTCATCGTGGTGGGCCGCGGGGCTGGGCCCGGGCCTCGTGCCCAGCGTAGTGGAGACCGCTGTTCCGGTCATCGCCGCCCCGCCCTCTCCGGCCCTCAGGGCACCGGGACCGCCTTCAGCACCACATTGTCCTCGTAGTCCCCGAGCTCCTCGAGCCACTCCCCACCGCACGTCACGAGGTGGAGCACGGGCTCCCCGGTGCGGCGGAAGAGGTCCGCGTCCGCGAGGGACGTCTTGTGCACGTGCCGCACGGACTCGGTGCGGTAGCGCAGGACGCTGCCGTCCGCGCGCTCCACCCTGACCTCCGCCCCGGTCGGCACGTCCTTCAGCCGCGCCATCGGCGTGACCTCGGTGAGCGTGTCGACGTGGCCGGCGACGACCGCCGCGCCCTCCGCCGCCCCGGGGGACGGGCCGTACCGGTACCAGCCGAGCTCCACGTGGTTGTCGGGGATCGTCATGGCGCCGTTGTCCTCGATGCCCACCGGGACCACCGGCATGTCGATCGGCGAGCCGTCCACGACCATCCGCACCGGCGCGGGGACCGTCTCCGGTGGCGCCGGTGCGGCCGGCGCCACCGGGACGTCCGCGGCGACCCGGGCCACGGCCTCCGCGGACGCCGGGCGGGCGGGCGGCGCCGCGCCCTCGCCCCGGTAGGGCCCCGCCGCGAGGGATGTCGCGGTCGGCGGCTCCCCGGTCCCCGGGACGGCGGTGACGGCCGCCGCCGCGAGCAGGGACGCCGAGGCGAGCGCCCCGGCACCCGCCGCCGCCAGCCGGCGACGACGGGTGCCGGGTGCTGC
>NZ_JBISWL010000136.1:0-3124 GCF_044462265.1 Kocuria rhizosphaerae | reverse complement strand
CACGACGGGCCGCGGCCCGCCGTGCACCCGGACCGTGCCTGTCGGGACCGTTCACTACCGGCGGCCCCCCACGAGCACCCGGCGGGCGCCGTACGCCGCGCCGATCAGCCCGAGCGCGCCGGCGGCCGCGAGGCCGGCGGTCAGCATCGTGCGCTGCTCCTGGGCGGCGAGCCCCGACTGCCCACCCGGCACGGCCCCGGGCGCCTGCTCCATGCCCTCCAGGGTCTGGACGGCGAGGTCCAGGTTCCCGGCCTCGAGGGAGCCCCATGCGTAGACGATGTTGTGGGTCCCCTCGGCGAGCTGGAGGTCGGCCGGGCCGATGACCGGGTCGGTGGTGCCCGCGGCGGCCACGGACGCCGAGACCGTGCCCGCGTCGACGGGCAGGGTCTCCTCGTTCGGGTTCTCGAGCCCGGTGATGATCGCCTGGCCGCCCGCGAGGACGTCAACGGCCGGTGCGGCGGCGATGTGCCGGACGGTCAGGTGCGACTTCCCGGCCTCGACCTCGGACATGTCGTTGGTGAACAGGGCGGCCGTGGGGTTGCCCCCGGCGTCCAGGTGGGCGGCGGCCGTGTAGTTCGTCCCGGCCTGCAGGTCCGCCGTGACGGGGCCGATGATCGGCTCCGCCGCGTCGGCCGCGTCGGGGGCGGTCACGGCCAGCTCGTAGCTGCCGGCGGGCAGCTCCAGCGGGCCGGCCAGCGTGCCGGGGGCGAAGTCGTCGAGGGTGAGCTCGCCGTTGACGTAGACGTCCACGACGGTGTCGGGCACACCGTGGAGCACGGAGAGCTCGGCGTGCTCGGCGGCGAAGGCCGGGCTCATGGTGAGGACACCGGCACCGAGACCGAGGACTGCTGCGGCGGAGAGGGTCTTGCGCATGGTAACTGCTCCTTTGACGGGCTCCCTGGCGGAAGCGGGATCGACCTTGCACCCGTACTACCGGCGCGGACCCGTCCCTGGATGCAGCCGGTCACATTTTTTTCCGGAGGACTCCTCGCTCCCTCCCCACCGCAGATTGGAAGGGCGGCCGATGACCGTCGCCGGCCCGTGGCCGGGCCCCGGTCCGGGCCGGCGACCGGGCCGGCGGGCGGCCGCGAGGAGCAGCCGTGCGAGCACCAGGAGGAACCGTGGACACCCACCGTTTCACCGGCAGGACCGCCGTCGTCACCGGGGCGGGCTCCGGCATCGGCCGCGCCACCGCGCTGCGCCTGGCACGGGAGGGCGCCACCGTGGCCGGCCTGACGAAGAGCACCGCCCTCATGCACCCGGCCGACGGGATCCGCACCAACGCGGTCGCGCCCGGCGCCACGGCCACCCACATCGAGGCGCCCATGGGCTCGGACATCTTCCCGGGGCGCATGGCCGCGTTCATGCAGGACATCCCCTGCACCGCGACGGCGGAGCAGGTCGCCGCCGTGATCGTCTTCCTCGCCTCCGACGACGCCTCCAACGTCAACGGGGCGATCATGCCCTCGGACGGCGGCCGGTCGGCCGTGTGAGGGCGGAGCGGGAGGACGCCCGGCCCACCGTGCCCCGGACGGGACGGGCGTCCTCGCGGGGGGTCACCGCTCCTCGAGCGAGGACCCCTCGTCGCTCGGGTCCTCCAGCACGACCTCCTGCTCCTGCTCCTCGACGTCCGCGGGGTTCGCCTCGAGGGAGGAGGCCTCCGAGCGGTCGTGGTCGTGCGCCGCCGTCTCCTCGTCGTGCCCGTCCGCCTCCGGCGGCTCGGCGTCGATCGTCTGCTCGAAGCGGTCGGCCTCGTCGTACTCGTAGCCCTGACCCGGTACCTCGCTCATGACTGCCTCCTGCGTCGTGGGACCATCGGCGCCACCCGTCCGCGGACCGGCGGCGTGACACCGACCCTACTCGTCCGCCCGTCGGTTCCCAGCCCCGGGGCGGTCGGATAACGTGGTCTGCACCACAGGAAGCACCGCTCAACAGCAGGAGTTGTCCATCATGACGAGTCGATTCCACCGCTACGCCGAACTGTTCAAGAGCAAGGGCCCCTGGTGCACCGTCTACACGGACATCAGCACCGGCACGGTCGACTCGCTGCACGCCATCGACGTCCTTCCGGAGAACATCTGCAGACAGCTCGAGCAGCAGGGCGCGAGCAAGGCCGACCTCGCCGCGGTGGAGAAGGCGGTGCGCCCGGCCGCGGGCGTGCCCGACCCGGTGTGCCGGTACGTCCTGGTGCGCGACGGATCCGTGGAGATCGACGAGGTCCTCCCCGGCCCGCCGGCCGGGCGCGGAGTGGTCCGGGTGGAGGACGTCCCCGATCTCACACCGCTCTTCCGGCACCGCCCGGACGACTTCCCGTACGTCGTGGCCGAGGTCGGCCGGGACGGCGGCGAGATCCGCCTGCAGTACGCCAGCCGTGGCCGCGCCCAGGAGGAGCAGCAGATCGAGGGGGAGACCGAGCACCTGAAGAAGTTCCCGGGCGGCGGCTGGTCCCAGGGTCGCTGGCAGCGGCACACCGAGGACGTGTGGCGGCGCAACACCGAGCAGGTGGCCGAGCAGATCGACAAGGTGGTCGCGGACAGCGGCGCCCAGCTCGTGGTCCTCGCCGGCGACCTGCGGGCGCGCGGTCTCGTGGAGGAGCAGCTGTCGAAGGCCTCCCGTGCCATGCTCAGCGTCGTCGACGCCAACACGCGTGCCGAGGGCAGCAAGTCCGCGGACTTCGACCACCAGGTCGAGGAGCGCGTGGCCGAGGTGATCGCCCACCGTCAGCACGCGCTGCTCGAGCGGCTCGCCGAGCAGCAGGGCCGCCCGGACCCGTCGGCGGTCTCCGGCGTCGAGCCCGTCGTCTCGGCGCTCCAGCAGGCGCAGGTGGAGACGCTGCTCCTCGACGACACGCACCTGGACCACGAGCTGCAGCTGCTCGCCCTGGACGCCGAGCCGTGGATCGCCGTGCAGGAGTCCGAGGCCGTGGGCGGCGTCGTGCTCGGCCCGGTCGCCGCCGACGCCGCGCTCGTGCGCGCCGCCGTGCTGACCGACGGGCGGCCGGTCTTCGTGCCCCCGGGGGCGCTGCCCACGGGCACGGACGTGGCGGCCCTGCTGCGCTGGGGCGCCGCCCCGACCGCCTGACCGGGTCCCGGCCGCCGTGCGGCCCTCGTCGGCCGGACGCCGG
>NZ_JBISWL010000135.1:0-17129 GCF_044462265.1 Kocuria rhizosphaerae | reverse complement strand
CGGGGGCGCCCTCCGGCGTCGAGCACGCGGCGCTCAGCGCGCCGCGCCGCGGCTCAGAAGATCAGCTCGCGGGCGGGGGTGTCCGCGGCGGAGGGCTTGCCCGCGTACGCGCCCCGGTACCGCGCGGCCGGGTGCGTGTCGAGCACCCGGGTCTGGCCCTGGCCGTAGAGGTTCTCGCGCAGCGTGGTGCCCTCGTAGGCGGTCCGGTAGCGGCCGCGCTTCTGCAGCTCCGGGACGACCCACTCGATGAAGTCCTCGAACGAGCCGGGGGACACGTGGTAGGCGAGGTTGACCCCGTCCAGACCGCCGTCGTCGATCCACCGTTCGAGCTCGTCCGCCACGGTCTGGGGGGAACCGACGATCGGCACACCCATGCCGCCCATGGAGATGTGCTTGGCGACCTCCTTGACCGTCCACTTCTTGTTCGGGTCCGCCGTCGTGAACGGGGTGAGGAAGGACTGGATGGACTCCGTCTTGATGTACTCGAGGACGTCGTTCTCGTCGTAGCGGCCCAGATCCACGCCGGACCAGCCGCCCACGAGGCCCAGCGCGCCGTCGGTGTCGGCGTACTGCTCGTAGTCCCGGCGCTTCTGCTCGGCCTTCGCGTCCGTCTCGTCGACGATCACGTGCAGCATGGCGAAGATCTTGAGGTCGTCCCGGTGACGGCCGTTGGCCTCCGCCTCGTCGCGCAGCTTGTCGGTGACCACGCGCGTGAGGTCCGGGCGGATCCCGCCCACGAACACCGCCTCGGCGTGGCGCCCGGCGAACGCGCGGCCGCGCGGGGAGGCGCCGGCCTGGAAGATCAGCGGTGTGCGCTGCGGGGACGGCTCGGTGAGCCCGATGCCCGGGACGTCGAAGTACTTGCCGTGGTGCTGGATGGGGTGCACGAGGGCCGGGTCGGCGAAGACCCCGTTCCTGCGGTCGCGCTTGACCGCCCCCTCCTCCCAGGACCCCTCCCAGAGCTTGTAGCAGACGTCCATGAACTCCTCGGCGATCTCGTACCGCTCGTCGTGGGAGATCTGGTCGTTGAGCCCGTGGTTCTCCGCCGCGGACTTCAGGTAGGAGGTGACCACGTTGAAGCCGATCCGGCCCCGGGTGAGGTGGTCGAGGGTCGCGAACTTCCGGGCCAGCGGGTACGGCTGCTCGTAGGTGATCGCACTGGTCACCCCGAAGCCCAGGTGCTTCGTCACGGCGGCCATCGCCGAGATCTGCATGAAGGGGTCGTTGACCGGGATCTGCGTGGCGTCCTTGATCACCGGCGCCGCCGAGTTCTTGTAGACGTCGTAGTAGCCGACGACGTCGGCGAGGAACATCGCGTCGAACAGGCCCTTCTCGAGCAGCTGGGCGACGTCCGTCCAGTACTCGATGGTGTTGTACTCGTCGGCCCGCGAACGCGGGTGCTTCCACAGACCGGGGGCCTGGTGGCCGACGCAGGTCATGTCGAAGGCGTTCAGGGCGATGCGCTTGCTCATGGGTGATCCTCTCGGATGGCTCGTGACCCGCGTCCCGTGCGTCCTGAGACCTGCCCGCGGATCCGACGCACTGTGCTGGGCGCCGTACTTGCCGCGGAGTGGGTTCACCGCGGCCCGATGCTCATCTGGGGCACCCCGCTACGGGAGAGGGTTGCCGCCCGACCAGCCAGAGCTTCACGTCGGGTCTCGTCATCGTCGTCGCCGATCAGCTTACCGGGTTCCCCCGCGTCGGGGACAACCCGGGCCGCCCGCGGTGCCGGGCCGGCACGGCTCAGGCGGGCGGGGACAGCGGCGGCGTGCGGCCCGGCTCCAGCCGCCAGCCACGGCGCAGCCGGGCCCGCAGCTCGATCAGCGGGCACGCGTCCACGACGACCTCGAGGCCCGCCCGCTCGGCTCTCGCGGCGGCGGCGCGGTCGAGGACGCCCAGCTGCATCCAGACCGCCCCGGCGCCTGCCTCGATGGCCTGGTCCACGACCCTGCCCACGCGGCGGGAGTTGACGAAGCAGTCGACGACGTCGACGGGTCCGGGGACCTCCCCGACCGTCCGGAACCCGGGCTCCCCGTGGACGGCCTCGCCCTTGGGGTTCACCGGCACGATCGTCATGCCGAGGTCGTCCCGGATCCGCACGGCCACCGAGTGGGCCGGCCGTGCGGTATTGCCGGTCAGCCCCACCACGGCCCACCGGCCCGGCCGTGTCAGCAGACGGTCGATCACGGCCGGGTCGTTGTCGTCCATGCCTCCAGCCTGACACGACGGCCCGCGTCCCGCGAGGGCGCCCGCCCCTCCCGCCCTCCCCGCGAGTTGGCGGAAGAGGGCCACCGGGGGGTGCCGCGTGGCCGGCTTCCGCGATCTCGCGGGCGCCGGCGCCGGTCTCGCGCGCACTTCCCCGGGGACTCGGACTCCACCTCCGTGCGGATCCGCCGCACGCGGCGGCACCATCCGGCTTGACTGCTCCCGTGCCCGCTCCCCGCCCTGTTCCCGCAGCCCTGGCCCTCGGGCCCTTCACCGTCCACGAGGCCGACGCCCTCGGCGTCACCGCCTCACAGCGACGACGACGCCGGTACGGCACCGTCTCCCGCGGCGTGCACGAGGTGGTCCGCGGCGGACAGGACACGGACCCTTCTCCCGCCGGACGGTTGACGGCCCGTGCCAGGCCGGTCCTCCGGCTCACGCCGCACGCCGTGGTCGGCCACGCCGGTGCCGGCCTGCTGTGGGGCCTGCGCCTGCCGCGCCGGATGCAGGACCCCGAGCCCCTGCACCTCACCCGGGCCGACGACGGCGTGGTGTGCGAGCACCGTCACGGGCTGCGCAGCGGGATCCCTCCCCTCCTCGCACGTCCCGAGCTGATCCGGTCCCTGGACCGCTGGCCCGGGCATCGCGGGGTGCGCAGGCTGCGGACCGCCGTGGAGCTCTCGGTCCCGGGTGCGGACTCGGCGCCCGAGACCGAGCTGCGCCTGCTGCTCCAGGAGCACGGGATCGCCGGTCTTGCCCTGGACCTCAGGATCGTCGCACCGGACGGCACGGAGGTCCTCCCCGACATCGCCGTCGAGGCGGCCCGCGTCAGCGTCCAGGACGAGGGCGCCCACCACGACCGCCCCGGACAGCGGGAGATCGACATCCGCCGGCAACGGCGGACCCAGGCTGCGGGGTGGACCGAGGTCCGCATCACGCAGCGGGACCTCGTCGACCACGTCGTGACGGGGCCGGGCCGGGAGGGGCCGGGAGCCCGGTATTTGCCAGCGGGGGCGGGAACGGCGTTCAATGATCCGGTCACCACCCCGAGCGGCCGAGAGACCTGGCTCGCCGACGTCGCAGAAGCCGGCACGGATCCGTGCGAGGCGCCAGGACCGGTGGAGCCGTTCCCGAGCATCCGGAGCTCCGTGCAACGTGCCCGTCACACGGACCTGCCACAGTGCCCGGGTCAGCGCCGGCAGGAAAGGACCGCAGCACCGTGAGCCAGAGCTGGAGCAACCCGCACTCCCCCGCCCCGAACCCCGCGCTCGTCTCCGACGAGGCGCGGGTCGCCTTCTGGGAGGGGCAGGCGTCCCGGCTGGACTGGGCCGAGCCCTGGACGACCGCGCACCGCTTCGAGGCGCCGCGGCGGATCGGGGAGGACGAGGACGGCAGCCCCACGTGGTCCGTCCCGGAGATCGCGTGGTTCGAGGGCGGGAAGCTCAACGTCGCCCACAACTGCGTGGACCGCCACGTCGAGGCCGGCCGCGGCTCGCACGTGGCCCTGTACTTCGAGGGCGAGCCCGGCGACCGGCTCGTGCTCACGTACGCGGACCTGCAACGGGAGGTCTCCCGCGCCGCCAACGCCCTGCTCGCCCTGGGCGTGGAGCAGGGCGACCGGGTGGTGATCTACCTCCCGGTCATCCCGGAGACGGTGGTCATCACGCTGGCCTGCGCCCGCATCGGTGCCGTGCACTCGCTGGTGTTCGGGGGCTTCTCCGCCGAGGCGCTGCGCTTCCGCGTCGAGGACACCGGGGCGAAGGTCCTCGTGACCACGGACGGGCAGAACCGGCGCGGGGCCGTGGTGCCCGTCAAGGCCACCGCCGACGAGGCGTGCGGCGGCGAGAACGCGATCGAGCACGTCGTCGTCGTCCGCCGCACCTCCCGGCCGGGCCGGACGGACCTGCCCAGGGGCACCCGGGGGACGCACTCGAAGGAGGAGGACGCCGTCCCGTGGACGCGCGGGCGCGACGTGTGGTGGCACGAGCTGATCGCGGAGCAGTCCGACGTGCACGTCCCGGTGGCCTTCGACGCGGAGACCCCGCTGTTCGTCATCTACACGTCCGGCACCACCGGCCGGCCCAAGGGCCTGGTGCACACCATGGGCGGCTACCTCGTGCAGGCCGCCTACACCCACGCGCTGCTGTTCGACCTCCTCCCGGACGTGCCGGACGACGAGGGGGTGCTGCGCCCCGACGAGCTGTCCACCGTCAACGACCCGGCCAAGGTGGACTCCACGGTCCACTGGTGCACCGCGGACCTGGCGTGGGTCACCGCGCACACCTACGAGATCTACGGACCGCTGGTCAACGGCGTGTCCGAGGTGATCTACGAGGGCACGCCCAACACCCCGGACTGGGGGCGGCACTTCGAGGTGATCGAGCGCTACGGGGTCACGACCTACTACACCGCCCCGACCCTCGTCCGCTCCCTCATGGGCGCGTTCCCCAAGGGCGTGCCGCCGCTCTACAACCTCAACTCGATCCGGCTGCTCGGCTCCGTGGGGGAGTCCATCAACCCGGAGGCGTGGCGCTGGCTGCGGGCCCAGCTGGGCAGGGACGAGGTCCCCTTCGTGGACACGTGGTGGCAGTCCGAGACCGGCTCCACCGTGATGTCCCCGCGCCCGCACGACCCCCAGTTCGCGCCCCCGGGGACGTTCGACGACGACGCCCCGCGCACCGCGCTCAAGCCCGGCTGCGCCACGCGCGCGGTCCCGGGGATCTCCACGCGCGTGGTCGACGAGGCCGGCCGGACCGTCCCGCCCGGTGTGCAGGGCTTCATCGTGGTGGACCGGACCGGACCCTCCATGGCCCGCACCGTGTGGGGCGACCCGCAGCGCTACCTCTCCTCCTACTGGCAGGCCTACGCCGAGCAGGGCTGGTTCCTCGCCGGGGACGGGGCCCGCTACGACGAGGAGGGCGACGTCTACATCCTCGGGCGCGTCGACGACGTCATCAACGTCTCCGGGCACCGGCTGTCCACCATCGAGATCGAGTCGGCGCTCGTCACCCACCCGTGGGTGGTGGAGGCGGGCGCGGCGCCCGTGCGGGACGAGCTGACGGGTCACGCCGTGCTCGCCTACGTCGTCCTCACCCCCGACGGCGCGCTTGTGCCCGCGGCGGAGCTCGCCGCGGCGCTGCGGGAGCACGTGGCCCACGAGATCGGCCCGATCGCCAAGCCCAAGGCCGTCGTGGCGGTGCCGGACCTCCCCAAGACCAGGTCGGGGAAGATCACCCGCCGCCTGCTCGGCCAGCTGTGGGAGGGCGAGCCGCTCGGCGACCGGTCCTCGCTGCAGAACGAGGAGGCGCTGGAGCACATCGCGCAGGTGGTGTCGGGGTTGCGCCCCTGACCCGGCCCCACGGCGAGCAGCGCCGTACGGCACTCCCCCATCCCGGGGACGGGCGCTCCGCCGGTCGCGGCGTCCGGCAGAACGCGCCCTCCGCGTGGTGGAGACGCACGACCGGCGCAGGTGGAGACGCGCGACGCGTGCCCCCTCGTCCGGCGGCGCCGCAATGGTTCGCAACAGCAAAAAATCTTCTCGACTTCCCCCGGGGCCTGCGGTTCAATGGTGCCGAGAGACGCGGGCCCCCCGAACACCCCTCTTTCACCGTTGCGTCCCGACTGCGGGCGACCGTCCCGGGCAGCCACCCGTCCGGCACCGGCGGACCACCGCCGCCCCGATATCCACGACGATATTGATCGTGAGCTGGAAATGCCCACGCGCGTGAGAAGCAAACCGCCGGCGGCCTGTTCGGCACGTCCGCCCCGGGCATTTCCCGGAAATCCCCGGAGAATTGCCGACCGTTTCACGGGAATTCCGGATCAATTGACGGGAATTGCCGGGAACCGCATTCCGGCGGACCGCCCGGCACAATTCCGCGGGTCGCTCACGGCCACGGAACAGTGAGGGCGGAACCATGGTGAACATGTCCGTCCCGTACCGCCGGGCCGACGGAATGTGCCAGCAGCTGCAGGCCGAGATCCGGACGCGGTTCGGTGGCCGGGAGCAGAACAAAGGATTCGTCACCGGCTATCCGGAGTCGGCGCGCGACGGGCAGACCGGCGGCCACTTCCCGGACCGCCACGGCGTCGCCCACGCCTACGACATCGGCGTGGACATCGAGGCCGACGGCACGGGGCTGGAGGTCGGCGACGCCCTGTGGCTGGCCGAGCACCTGCGCCGGCTCGGCGCCGCCGGACGGCACCCGTTCTCACGGCGCGGCTACGTGATCCACGACCTCTCGAGGACGACCACGCCCGAGCCGCGCATCGCGGGCTTCCACACCGACTGGACCTGGACCGCCTACGCGGGGACGTCGCCGCACTCCGACCACATCCACGTGACCACCGGCGGGGACCAGCAGTGGGGCGGGGCCCCGCAGGTGCCGCCGTCCGTCTACGACTCGCGCGAGCCCTACGGGATCGCCGACGCGGCCTCCCCGCTGCCCTCACAGATCGCCGGATACACCCGCCCCGTCCCGGACGGCGTCCGCGTCTCGCAGGACTGGAAGGACAACCCGACGGCCGTCCTGCCGCCCGACCACTGGCTGATCAGGACCTTCGGCAACTACCAGCCCAACGGCCACACCGGCCGGGACTACGACTGCCGGCGCGGCACGGACGTCTACGCGGTGGGCCCCGGAACGGTGCTCTGGGCGGACTGGGCGACGAAGCTGCCCGGCGACGACTCCCACGCCGGATGGGCCTGCCGGTGGTACATCGCGAAGAACTTCGCCGGCATCGTCGTCGTCGTGGACCACGGGCCCTTCCTCGGGGTGTACGCCCACCTCGAGGAGACCCGGCTCAACGCCGGCGACACCGTGGCGCAGGGACAGCGGATCGCCCGGTCGGGGAACACCGGGGGCAGCACGGGTCCGCACCTGCACTTCGAGGTCATCCCGACGGCCTTCGAGTGGCACAACGGGATGTTCGGGCGGGTCGACCCCGACGCCTACCTGAAGCTGGGACCCGTCGTCGTCACCCTCGGGCACACCGGCGGCACCACCGGCGGCACGACGCCGCTCGATCCACTGGAGGAGATCATGGCCTGGTACAAGAACCGGCAGGAGTTCGAGCGTGCCATCTCGAAGGCGGTGCTCGACCAGAAGTTCGAGACGGCGGACCGGAAGAAGAGGACGTCCCTCGCCGCGGAGATCGCGTGGAACCCCCAGAACTTCGCCCAGGTCAACGCCAAGCTCGACGCCGTGGCGAAGGCCGCCGAGGAATTCCTCGCCGGGCGGGAGGCCCAGCCCCTCGACTACGAGAAGCTGGGGCGCGCCGTGGCGGAGGCGTTGCAGAAGGAGCACTGAGCCCGGCCGCGGACCGGGCCGGGCTCACCCCCGCCCGGGCCGGACGGCGGGGCACCGGGGTCAGCCGATCCGGCCGAGGGCGCGGTCGACGAAGATGAGCTCGTCGGTGCGCCCCACCAGGGCCACGAGGTGGGTGTGGACGCTCGCGAGGTCCGGGTCCTGCGCCACCTGCCGCTGCACGCACTCCAGGAACTGCTGGTGCGGGAGCCCGGCGCACCGTTCCAACAGCCCTTTGGCGACGGCGACGGCCACCACCTGCTGGGCGATGCGCTCGGCCTCCTGGAAGACGGCCTGCCGCTCGGCGATCACGGAGTGCAGCAGGGCGCTGCTTCGCTCCAGCACCCAGCTGGCGGCCGCGTCCCGCACCTTCCGGGCGGTCGGCCGGCCGGTGAACTCGATCTCGGGGTGGCGCACGCCCCGGTCCGCCTCGAGCAGGACGGCACGGCAGGCCGCGAGCTGCGAGGAGGCCGGCAGGCGGTTGTTCTCCATCGCCGTCTCGGCCCGCCGGAGCCAGGAGAGCACTGCCGCAGGGTAGTCGGAGCGGCGCTCCTGCAGACGGTCGACGAGCTGCGGCACCTGCTGCAGGAGGACGTTGATCTCCTCGTACTGGACGACGTTGAGCACCACGGGTCTACTCCGGCGTCAGGTAGTAGCCATGCCCGTCGTCGCGGGCCACCACCTCGTAGGCGTCCTCCGTGATCGTGAGCCGCAGGTGCATCACGCTCTCGTTGTGTCCGTGGGACTTGATCTCACCCGTCGCGGCCCGCACCTGCAGACCCATCGACACGACGAGCCTGCTGGCGATCAAGTCCTTCAGCGAGGCCGTCGTCGCAGCCCGCACCTCCTCGAGCCGCGGGTCGGAGAGCCCGCCGGCCGGGGCCCGGACCGCTTCGGCCACGACGTCGGCCAGCGTGGAGGCCGTCTCGTCGGGGTCCAGGAGCACGCGGTCCCCCGACTCGAACATCTCCTTGGCCCGCCGGAACGCCGCGCTGGAGACCTTGGCCAGGTCGGGGCGCGAGACGTGCACGCCGGAGTGCTTGAGCCCCTCGTTCACGGCCTTGGTCACGTCGCCGAAGGGCGGCTTCTCGAACGGGGGCCGCTCGACGGGCGGCCGGTCGGGGGGCACCTTGCCGGGAGGTGGACCCCCGCCGCTCTCGGGCAGGCCGCCCACCGCGGTGACCAGGACGGGCAGGTCCACGGTGATCTCCGGCAGCCGGAAGCGGGGCACGGGGAGGTGCTTCAGGAGGTCGTTGCGGCTGTAGGCCTCGGCGATGCGCACCGCCTCGAGGTCGGCCTGCATCCGCGCCTGCACCGCGTCGGTGAGCAGCGCCCCGATGACCTCCCCGAGCTTGGGCATCGTCAGCGTCCGTTCCGCACGGCGTCCGTCAGCTCTCGACGGGCGCGGGCGCCTTGGCCGGCTGCGCCTTGATGGCGTCCTCGAGGATGCCGAGGATCTTCTCCATGCCGGCCGGCATCTCGTCCTGCACGGCTCGGATGTGCACCGCCATCGAGTACGTGCGGTCCACCTTCGTGCCGGTCTGGGTGTTCTTCTGGTAGGACGTCGAGACCTTGAGCTTGACGGAGGCGACGGAGAACAGGGGTGGGTACTTCACGGTCGCGTCCAGGGAGGCGTCCAGCTTGAAGGACTCGTCGGTCTTGACCTCCTCGACCGAGTTGATCTTGGCGTTGAAGTCGATCGTGGTCTCCTCGATCCGGATGAACGGGATCGGGAGCATCGTGAGGATGGGCACCTCCAGCACCATGTTCTGGAACTGCGCGGGGACGGCCGGGCGGGCCTCCTCGAACACGGCCTCCAGGACCGCCCTGGTCCCGTCCGCGGGCGCCTCGACGGCGAGCTTCGGCGCCTTGGCGTAGCCGCTTCCCGGGTCGTCGACGACGACGGAGGTGACGTCGCCGCCGGCGCCGATGACCGCGGTCACCGCGAGCCCCGACCCCTCCCCCTCGTCGGAGACGGTGACCGTCGGCGCCGCGGTGTAGCCGGTGCCCGGCGTGGTGACCCGCACACCGGTCACCCGGGCCTCGGTCTCGGGCCGGAAGGGCGCCACCTCCTTCGGGTACTTGAACGAGACGTAGATCGGGTCCCCTGTCTGCGCCTTCGCCGGGTCCGCGGCGTCGCCCTGACGGAAGCCCACGGACTTGATGAAGTTCACCGAGCTCATCGCGGCCTGGGCCTGGGCATTGACCACCGCCCGCAGCGGCCCGCCCAGCATGGCCTCGAAGTCGATGGAGGACAGTTCTCGTCCCGGTTGGGTTGCCATGACGATCTCCTTCTGGTGGAACAGCCCGTGAATCATGGTCACCGAATAGCGCGAGTTTACCGCCGGGTGATATTCGCGAATGCACTCGTGATGAATCCGCAATACATTTCCTTTTGATGAATTCCGGGGCCACCCCGCCAAAGGACTCCCGTCCTCCCGGAAAGCGCGTCGATACGGCGGGTCCATTTCCCGGGGGCCTCCGTCGACATCAGGAAAACACTCGACGGCACCGTGCGGGCGGAATAACCTGTCGGTACGCGGCCCCTCCTCCCGCCATGGGGCGGCGGAACCGGCACGGGTCTCCGGGCACCCCCGCGCCGGGCCCGGTGCATCCGGCCCGGAGAGGGGTCGAGGGACCATGAGCGAGATCCAGGGATCGGTCGGAGACCACGGGGACAACCTCGCGGCCGACGTCCGGCTCGTGCAGCACCTGCTGAACCGTCAGAACCTCAGCCCGCTCCGCACGCTGGCCGAGGACGGGCGGAACGGACCCGCGACCGTCGAGGCGATCCGGCACTTCCAGACCCGGTTCCTCTCGATGTCCTCCCCCGACGGCCGGGTCGATCCCGGCGGACGAACCTTCCGCCGGCTGCGCGGCGGGACCACCGGGCGCGGGACGGGCGAGAGCACCGAGACGCGCCGGGCCGACCGGTCGCTGCGCGCCGAGCGGGTCGACCCCCGGGTCAAGGAGACTGCCGTGACCACGCGCGTCATCGACAGTCTGCTCCCCCACCTCGGCGGCCTGCGCGCCAGGATCATCGGCGGGTTCCTGTCCGACTCCGACCAGTTCTGGAAGGTCAACTACCACTGGGAGTACCTGCTCCAGATGGTGGACCACTCGTTGACGCTTCCCGTGGCGGACGCCGACCGCAAGAAGCTGCTGGCCGTCCGCTCCAGCCTCATGGGCTGCCGGCCGGACCCCGCGACCGGGTACACGAGCGGTCCCGTGGGCCGCCCCGAGGACCGCTCCTCCTACGAGGAGGCCCACCGTCGCTTCGAGGCGCTGCGCAGCGCGAAGGACGCCTTCCGCAAGGTCGTCGACCAGGCGGACCTGAAGCGCAGGAGCAGGAGGAGCCCCACGATGTTCGACCTCGCCGCGGCCCCCGTCGCCCGCCCCGGGGCGAGCAAGCACGGCCACGGGTACGCGGTGGACATCCAGGGCGACAACGCGGGGATCAGGTCCCTGTGCAGGAGCCTCGGAGCCACACTGGTCTTCGACGAGCAGAGCCACGTCCATGTGGAGTTCAGGAACGGCGTGAGCGGCTAGCCGGGACCGCCGGGCGGCCCTCGCGCCGGGTCCCGTGACGGCCTGTGACCGCGCGCGCCAGGACGTTGAGAGTTGTGACGTCTCGGTCGGCGCCCCGCCTAGGATGAATGCCGTGAACTCGACCCCCCGCCCCGAGCTGCCCGCGCCGCCCGAGCTGTCGAACACCGCCCTGAAGCTGGCCATGGCCGGCTCCGGCACGGTGTTCTCCGGCTACGTGCTGGCACACATGCTGGGCAACCTCAAGGTGTACCAGGGGCCCGAGAAGTTCGACGCCTACGCCGAGTTCCTGCGCACCGCGGGCGCCCCCGTGCTGCCGCGCGGGACCCTCTTGTGGACGGCACGCGGGGTGCTCGCCGCGAGCCTGGTCGTGCACGCCGGCGGAGCGGCCGTGCTCACGGTCCGCGCCTGGCGGGCCAACGGCACGCTGCTGCCGGGCGGCGGGCGGCGCCCGCGGGGGCGTCGTCGTTCCCCCTGGGAGGTCGTGAAGCGGTCGATGCGCAGCACGGGCGGCGTGCTGGGACTGTTCACCGTCTTCCACATCCTGGACCTGACCCTCGGCGCCCGGCCGGCCGCGGCCCGGGGCTTCGAGCCCGGCAGCGCCTACGGGAACCTCGTGGCCAGCCTGTCCCGCCCGCCGGTGGCCGCCGCCTACGCCGCGTCCATGGCGGCGCTGGCCGGCCACCTGGCCCACGGGATCCCGGAGATCGCCAACGACGTCGGCGTCGGCGGGGACCGCGAGCTCCAGCGGCGGCTTCGCCTCGGCGCCACCGCCTTCGCCGCCTTGGTGGCCGCCGGCAACACCACGATCCCGGTGGCCGTGCTGACCCGCGCCGTCCGCTGACCCCTGCTCCGCACGACTCCCCGCACGACTTCCCCACACGACAAGGACCCGAGCGAGTGACCACCTTCTCCCTGACCGTCGACGTGTGGCGCCAGACCTCCCCGGACGAGCCGGGACGTCTGGTGACCTACCGGGTCCCGGACGCGGACGCGGAGATGACCGTGCTCGAGCTGCTCGACCGCATCAACGCCGGACTCGAGGCCGCCGGCGAGACGCCCGTGGTCTTCGACGACGGCTGCCGCGAGGGCGTGTGCGGCAAGTGCGGCGTGACGGTGGACGGCGTGGCCCACGGCCCCGAGCGCAACGCCGCCAGCTGCATGCAGCACCTGGGCGCCTACCGGGACGGGGACCGCGTGCGGATCGAACCCCTGCAGGCGGCCTCCCTGCCCGTGAAGCAGGACCTCTCCGTGGACAAGAAGGCCCTGCGCCGGGTGGCGAAGGCCGGGAAGTTCCCGGTGGCCATGAAGGCGCTCGCCAACGGCGGGTGCATCAGCTGCGGCGCGTGCATCTCCTCCTGCCCCAACGGATCCGGCCAGCTGTTCGTGGGCACGATGCTCCGCGAGCTGCCCCCGCTCGCCACGAGCGACGACGAGCGCCGGGAGCGCTCCGCCAAGGTCATCGAGGCGGCCGAGGACGAGTTCGGCCCGTGCTCGCTGCTGGGCGACTGCGTGGAGGTCTGCCCGGCCGGACTGCCGCTCGAGAACCTCTCGGCCGTGGCCCGGGAGAACCTGCGCCACCGGTTCCCGCGGCTCTACCGCGACACGCCGACGGACCGGTGAGGACACTTCCGATACCTTGCCCGCCTGAGTGCACCCTGCTAGTTTTCACTGAAAACCACGATGACGTGTGAGGGCAGACACATGAGTGAGCAGTCCCGGGGCGTCGTCCCCCAGCAGGGCCAGTACGACCATGCGGCAGAGGAGACGGGCCCGGAGCGCCCGCCCGGGAAGACCTGGCTCTTCCGCGGGCTGGGGCTGGTCCTGGCGGTGGTGGTCTGGTTCCTCCTGGGCGGCACGGAGCTCTCGGCCGATGCCCGCGTCGTGGGCGCGGTCGGAACGCTCATGGCGGTCTGGTGGATCACCGAGGCGATCCCGCTGTCGGTGACCTCGCTGCTGCCGATCGTGCTCTTCCCGATGCTCACGGCGCTCACCGCCGCCGAGGCCACGGCCCCCTACGCCAACCCGATCGTGTTCCTGTTCCTGGGCGGCTTCCTGATCGCGATCGCGATGCAGAAGTGGAACCTGCACCGGCGCATCGCGCTGCTGACCCTGCGGCGGGTCGGCACCCATCCCCGCCAGATCATCCTCGGCATGATGATCTCCACCGCGTTCCTGTCGATGTGGGTGTCCAACACGGCCACCACGCTGATGATGCTGCCGATCGGGCTGAGCGTGCTGACCCTCGTGGTGGAGAACAGCCACAAGGGGGGCACGCGCGCCGAGACCGAGGCCATGGGCGAGGACATCCGTTCCGGCAAGGCCATCAGCGACGTCGTCGACGACCGCGACGTGCGGATCTTCGGGGTGGCCCTGGTCCTGTCGATCGCCTGGGCGGCCTCCATCGGCGGGCTGGGCACGCTGCTGGGCAGCCCGCCCAACGCGATCGTCGCCGGCTACATCAGCGAGGAGCTGGACCGGACCATCGGCTTCGCCCAGTGGATGATGCTCGGCCTGCCCCTGGTCGTGGTCTTCATCGGGATCGCCTGGCTGATCATCACCCGCGTGGCCTTCCGCTTCCACCTCGACGAGGTGCCCGGGGGCAAGGAGCTCATCGACGAGGAGATCGCGGCCCTGGGCCCCATGAGCCAGGGCGAGAAGATCGTGCTGGGGGTCTTCGCGACCGCGGCGTTCTTCTGGATCGTGCCCGGCCTGCTCTCCGGGATCGGCACCCTCGGGGAACAGCTGCCGTGGCTGGCGCTGTTCAACGACACGGTGATCGCCATCGGCGCCGGCGTCCTGCTCTTCCTGCTGCCCGGGGACAAGCAGGGGAACATGACCCTGGCGTGGAAGGACGCCGAGGACGGCCTGCCCTGGGGCGTGCTCCTGCTCTTCGGCGGCGGCCTCTCCCTGGCCTCGGCCGTGGCCGGCACCGGGCTCGACGCCTTCATCGGCGAGCAGGTCACCGGCCTCGGGGCCCTGCCGATCGTGCTGCTGCTGGCCGCGGTGGTGCTCCTGGTCCTGTTCCTCACCGAGATCACCAGCAACACCGCCACGGCCGCGACCTTCATCCCCATCCTGGGCGGGGTCGCCGTCGGCATCGGCGTGGACCCCACGACCCTGCTGATCCCCGCCGCCCTGGCCGCCACCTGCGCCTTCATGCTCCCGGTCGGGACCCCGCCCAACGCCATCGTCTTCGCCACCGGCCAGGTCAAGATCACCGAGATGGTCCGCGGCGGGGTGATGCTCAACGTGGTGGGCGTCATCCTCATCACCATCATGACCGTGCTGCTCGGCCCCTGGGCACTGGACCTCGTGATCTGACCCCCGCACCCACCAGGGCCCCCGGCCGCGCGACAGCGGCCGGGGGCCCTGGCACGAGACCCGGTTGGCGCGGGGAGATCCGGGGCAGCACAATGGAGGGCAGCCATCCCGAGCGGCTCCGAGACCTGGATCGACGACGCCGCGGCAGCCGAGGTCGACGTCGCAGACCGACTGCTGCTGCCGCGCGGGGAGCAGCACGCTCCCGGCCCCGGTCTCCCCGCACGGCCACCCCAGCGGCACGACCTCCCGAGGAGTTCCTCCCATGGCAGACCACCAGTTCGGGTTCCGCACGCGCGCCCTGCACGCAGGGGGCACGCCCGACGCCGAGCACGGGGCCCGCGCGGTGCCGATCTACCAGACCACCTCGTTCGTCTTCAAGGACGCCGACGACGCCGCGAACCTCTTCGCCCTGCAGAAGTACGGCAACATCTACTCCCGCATCGGCAACCCCACGGTCGCGGCCTTCGAGGAGCGCATCGCCTCCCTCGAGGGCGGCATCGGCGCGGTGGCCACGGCCTCCGGCATGTCCGCGGAGTTCCTCGTCTTCGCCGCCCTGGCCCAGGCGGGGGACCACATCGTGGCCTCCGCCCAGCTCTACGGCGGAACGGTCACCCAGCTGGACGTCACCCTGCGCCGCTTCGGCGTCGAGACCACGTTCGTCCCCGGCACGGACCCCGCCGACTACCGGGCCGCGGTGCGCCCCGGGACGAAGGCCGTCTACACGGAGGTCGTGGCGAACCCCTCCGGGGACGTCGCCGACCTCGAGGGCCTCGCCGCGGTCGCGCACGAGGCCGGCGTGCCGCTGGTCGTCGACTCGACCATGACCCCGCCCTACCTCGTCCGGCCCATCGAGCACGGCGCGGACATCGTCATCCACTCCGCCACGAAGTTCCTGGGCGGCCACGGCACCACGCTGGGCGGCGTCGTCGTCGAGTCCGGACGGTTCAACTGGGCCAACGGCAACTTCCCCTCCATGACGGAGCCCGTGCCGACCTACAACGACGTCACGTGGTGGGGGAACTTCGGGGAGTACGGGTTCCTGACCAGGCTGCGCACCGAGCAGCTGCGGGACATCGGCCCCGCCCTGGCACCCCAGTCCGCCTGGAACCTGCTCCAGGGCGTGGAGACCCTCCCGCAGCGCATGGACGCGCACCTGGCCAACGCGCAGGCCGTCTCCCGGTGGCTCGAGGACGACCCGCGCGTCTCCTACGTCAACTACGCCGGGCTGCCGAGCCACCCCCACCACGACCGGGCGCGCAAGTACCTGCCGCTGGGCCCGGGGGCGGTCTTCGCGTTCGGGGTCGCCCCCTCGGAGCAGCTCGGCGGGCGCGAGGTCGGCGCCCGGTTCATCGAGAACCTGCAGCTGGCCAGCCACCTCGCCAACATCGGCGACGCCCGCACCCTGGTCCTGCACCCGGCGTCCACCACCCACCAGCAGCTGAGCACCGAGCAGCTCGAGCGGGCCGGTGTGCGGGCGGACCTCATCCGCCTGTCCGTGGGTCTCGAGGACGTCGAGGACATCCTCTGGGACCTGGACCAGGCCCTCACCGCGGCGACCGGGCTGACCCGGGAGTCCGCCCCGACCGTCGAAGGAGCGCTCCGATGACCGCCGAGACCCGCACCTGGACGGGGCCCGGCGCCCCCGAGCGGCTGAACATCCTGCACGGCAGCGAGTCGATCGCCATCGTGGGCGCCTCCGACAAGCCGTCCCGCGCCTCGTACTTCGTCTCGACCTACCTGCTGTCCTCCTCGCCCTACCGGGTGTACTTCGTCAACCCGGTGCTGCGGGAGATCATGGGCCGGCCCGTCTACCCGTCCCTGGCGGACCTGCCGGAGGCCCCCGACGTCGTCGACGCGTTCCGGCGCCACGACGACCTGCCGGACGTGGCCCGCGACGCCGTGGCCGTCGGGGCGAAGACGCTGTGGCTGCAGCTGGGCTCCTGGCACGAGGAGGCCGCGAGGATCGCCGAGGAGGGCGGGCTCACGGTGGTCATGGACCGCTGCGTGAAGATCGAGCACGCCCGCTTCCACGGCGGGCTCCACCTGGCGGGCTTCAACACCGGGGTGATCTCCTCGAAGCGGCAGGTCCTCGCCTGAACGGTCCCGGGTCCGGGGCCCCGGGACCGTTCCCGGCGGTGCGGCGGCTACACGCGCTCGACGACGAACGTCACGTCGGTGTTCAGGCTCTGGCTGACCACGCAGTACCGCTCCGTCGACCTCGCGAGCCGCTCGAGGGCGGTGTCGTCCGCGTCGGTGTCCAGGCGGGCGGTCAGCACGACGTCCTGCACCCCCACCGGCACGGAGCGGTCGATGCCCAGCGTGCCGCGGGCGTCGAAGACGCCCTCCGCCTCCAGCTGCGCCGAGCGCACCGTCACGCCCATCGCGGTGGCGACGCTGCGCAGGGTCACGCCCGCGCACGCCACCAGCGCGTCGAGGAGCATGTCCCCGGAGCAGGCGTCGCTGCCGTCGCCGCCGGTGGCGGCGTGCGGACCGCCCCGCACGGGTCCGGCCCACGTGTCGACGGTGGTGGTCAGGCCCGGGTCCCGGAAGTCGCCGTGGGAGTGCAGGGGCGTGCGTGCCGCCTCCGGGTCCTCCCGGTAGCGCTCCTTGAGCGGAGCCTGGGTCCGGCGGAGGTCGGCGGCGGTCATGTCGGTTCGAGATTCCATGGCTTCACTGTAGAACGTCCGGGCCGGGGCGGCACCAAGCGGGCCGCTGCTCCCGCGGAGCACGAAGCCGCCCGCGAGGTTG
>NZ_JBISWL010000134.1:0-50373 GCF_044462265.1 Kocuria rhizosphaerae | reverse complement strand
CGCGGCGGGGGGAGCCGGGCTCAGATCACGCGCACGGCACCCTTGTCCGCGGAGGTCACCATCGAGGCGTAGGCGCGCAGGGCCTTGGACACCTGGCGTTCGCGCGGGCCCACGGGCTCCCACGGCGCCTCTCCCCTGGCCCGGCGGCGGGCGGCGAGCACGGCGTCGTCGACGTTCACGCGCAGCACACGGTTCGCGACGTCGATCTCGATCTCGTCGCCGGTCTCGACGAGTCCCACGGCCCCGCCGGCGGCGGCCTCCGGGGAGATGTGCCCGATGGACAGGCCCGACGTGCCGCCGGAGAAGCGGCCGTCGGTGATCAGCGCGCACTCCCGGCCGAGGCCGAGGCCCTTGAGGTAGGACGTGGGGTAGAGCATCTCCTGCATGCCCGGTCCGCCCTTGGGCCCCTCGTGGGTGATGACCACGACGTCGCCGGACCGGACGTTCTTGGAGAGGATCTCGACGACGGCCTCGTCCTGGGACTCCACCACGAACGCCCTGCCGACGAAGTGGAAGAGCTCCTCGTCGATGCCGGCGGTCTTGATCACGGCGCCGTCCTCGGCGATGTTGCCGTAGAGGATGGCCAGACCGCCGTCCTGCGTGTAGGCGTGCTCCACGGACCGGATGCAGCCCTCCGCGGCGTCGGTGTCGAGGGACTCGAACCGGTTGGCCGTCGAGAAGGCGCGGGTGGTGCGCACCCCGCCGGGCGCGGCCAGGAAGAGCTCCCGGGCCCGCGGGGACGCCTTCCCGCCGCGCACGTCCCACTCGTCGAGCCACGTGGCCAGGTCCGGGGCGTGGACGGTGTGCACGTCCTCGTCGAGCAGCCCGCCGCGGCGCAGCTCCCCGAGGATCGCGGGGATGCCGCCGGCCCGGTGCACGTGCTCGATGTGGAACTCCGTGGAGTTCGGGGCGACCTTGCACAGGCACGGCACCCGGCGGGAGAGGGCGTCGATGTCCGGCAGGGTGAAGTCCACCTCGCCCTCCTGCGCGGCGGCCAGGATGTGCAGGATCGTGTTGGTGGACCCGCCCATGGCGATGTCCAGGGCCATGGCGTTCTCGAACGCGGCCCGGGTGGCGATGTTGCGCGGCAGCACGGACTCGTCGTCCTGGTCGTAGTACCGGCGGCAGAGCTCGACGACCGTGCGGCCGGCCTCGCAGAACAGCTCCTTGCGGGCCACCTGGGTGGCCAGCGTGGTGCCGTTGCCGGGCAGGGACAGGCCCAGCGCCTCGGTCAGGCAGTTCATCGAGTTCGCGGTGAACATCCCGGAGCACGAGCCGCAGGTGGGGCAGGCGTTGCGCTCGATCTGGCCCAGCTGCTCGTCCGTGATCGACTCGTCGGCCGCCAGGGAGATGGCGTCCACCAGGTCCAGGCGGTGCTCGACGACGCCCTCCACGGCCTCGCCGGACTCCATCGGACCGCCGGAGACGAAGACCACGGGAATGTTCAGCCGAAGGGCGGCCAGGAGCATGCCCGGGGTGATCTTGTCGCAGTTGGAGATGCACACCAGCGCGTCCGCCCGGTGGGCGTTGACCATGTACTCCACGGAGTCGGCGATGAGGTCGCGGGACGGCAGCGAGTAGAGCATCCCGTCGTGGCCCATCGCGATCCCGTCGTCCACGGCGATGGTGTTGAACTCCTTGGCCACTCCCCCGGCCTCGTGGACCGCCGAGGCCACGAGGTCGCCCATGTCCTTGAGGTGCACGTGGCCCGGGACGAACTGCGTGTAGGAGTTGGCGATCGCGACGATGGGCTTCCCGAAGTCGTCGTCGCCCATGCCGGTGGCGCGCCACAGGGCGCGGGCGCCGGCCATGTTGCGGCCGTGGGTGGAGGTGCGGGAGCGGAGGTGGGGCATGGCGGTGCTGCGTCTCCTGTGCTGGGGCGGGTGCGGCCACGCCGAAGAGGCGCAGCGGCTGCGTGACGTCCGCCCACCAGGGTACGTCGTTCCGTGCCGACGCATGGGTTTCCGGACCCCCGTCTCAGGATGCGGTCACGGTCCGCCGCTTCCCGGATGCTGCTCCGGCGGCAGGTCCGCCGCCGTCAGCGCCCCGAAGAGGTACCGCCGGACCGTGGGGGCGACGGCGCGCACCACCGTCTCCTGCTCGGCGCCGGCGAGCGGCTCGAACCGCAGGACGTACCGGGTCAGGGCGAGACCGAGGAGCTGACTCGCGACGAGTGACACGCGGAGGGCCGCCTCCTCGTCGCTCACCCGGTCCCCGAGCTGGTGGACCACGGCGCGCACGACCCTGGTCGTCCAGAACTCCCGCACGAGCCGTGACGTGACGCCGTCGGACACGGCGGTGCGCAGGACACCGGCCATGGCCGGGCCGGTCACCGGGTGCTCCCACACGCCGAGGAAGGTGCGGACCAGGTTCTCGGGAGCGTTCTCCGGGCCCTCGGCGAACACCTCCGGAACGAGTTCGCCCGGCCGGACGGGGACGTCCAGGACCTGCTGGAACAGGTTCTCCTTGCTCCCGAAGTAGTGGTGGACGAGCGCCGGGTCGACGCCCGCGGCCAGGGCGATCCGGCGGACGGAGGCGCCGTCGTAGCCGTGCTGCGCGAACTGGGCGCGCGCAGCACGGAGAATCTGCCCCCTTGTGTCCTGCTTGCCCGGACGCCGCCCGCTCTGTCGACCCATCGGATGCCCGGTACTACGCGGTCCGCCGGCGCAGGGTGGCGGCGCCGAGGACGAGCGCCAGGACAACGACGGCGGCGACCACCAGCAGTCCGTGCCACATCGTGCCGGTGGGATCGGCGTGGGCCCCGACCTCCTGGAGCGCGGTGACGGCGTAGGTGAGCGGCAGGACGTCGCTGACCGCCTGCAACCACCCCGCCATGTCCTCGCGCGGCACGAAGAGGCCGCAGAGCAGGATCTGCGGCATGGCGACGACGGGCATGAACTGCACCGCCTGGAACTCGGTCCGGGCGAAGGCGCTGAACATGAGCCCCAGGGAGACGCCGAGCAGGGCATTGGTCACGGCGATGAGCACGACGAGGCCGAGGTCCCCGGCGGGATCCAGGCCCAGGACCCAGGCGCTGAACAGGGTGGCGACCGTGGCTTGGACGGCGGCGGCGAGGCCGAAGGCCAGACCGTAGCCGAACAGCAGGTCCGCCTTGCCGGCCGGGGTGGTGAACAGCCGTTCGAGCGTTCCCGTGGTGCGTTCGCGCAGCTTGGCGATGCTGGTGACGAGGAACATCATGATGAACGGGAAGATGCCGAGCATGAGCAGCGCCACGTGGTCGAAGACCTGCGGGCGCTGCTCGTACATGAAGTGCAGGAGCGTGAGCAGGACCGCGGGGACGACGACCATCATGGCCAGGGTGCGGCGGTCGTGGCGCAGTTGGCGCAGCACGCGTCCGGCGGTGAGCAGGGTGATCCGCAGTGACATCAGACGGCCTCCCGCCGTCGGACCAGGCGGAGGAACGCCTGGTCGAGGTCGTCCGTGCCGGCGTCGGCCTTGACCGCGGCCGGAGGACCCTGGGCGATGATGCCGCCCTCCCGCAGCAGGACGAGTCGGTCGCAGCGGTTGGCCTCGTCCATGACGTGGCTGGAGACCAGGAGAGTGGTGCCGGCGTCGGCGAGCGCCCGGAACTGCGCCCACAGCTCGTCGCGCAGGAGGGGGTCCTGGCCCACGGTCGGCTCGTCGAGCACGAGGAGGTCCGGGTCGCCGACCAGGCAGCAGGCCAGCGACGCACGGCTGTGCTGGCCGCCGGAGAGGTCCCGGACCAGCTGCCGGGCCTGTCCGCCGAGACCGACCCGGTCGAGGACGGCGTCCGCCCGGGGACCACGGATGCCGTAGAGGCCCGCGAAGTAGCGCACGTTCTCGCGCACCGTGAGATCCGCGTAGACGCTGGGCGCCTGCGTGAGGTACCCGATGCGCCGGCGCAGCTCCGGGGATCCGGCCGCCCGCCCGAGGACGGTGACGCGCCCGGACCGGACCACCTGCACCCCGACCACGGCACGCAGCAGGGTCGTCTTCCCGCTGCCGCTGGGCCCGAGGACGCCCGTCACCCGGCCACGGGGCAGAGCCGCGGTCACCCCGTGCAGCACCTCCTGGTGGCCGCGGCTCACGCAGAGATCCCGGATGTCCACGGCATCGTCCACGAGTGGCTCCTCAGAATTCGCCGACCGATGATTTCAACGATAGGTGAATTCCCCGTGGGCGACAACGCGCGGTCCCGCGGCAGGGAGTCAGCGCTCGGCGGCGCGGCGCCCGCGGTCCCGGCTGTGGTCGATGGGCACGAACTTCGCCCTCAGCTCGCGGCCGTCGTCGACGAACCGGCGCTCCCGGGCCCGCGTGCGCTCGCTCCCGCGCGTGTCCCGCGAGGGCAGCCTCAGGTTCTCCTCCGCGACGATCCCGGCCTGGAGCTGGCGTCCACGCTCCGTCTCGGCGTTGAACTCGGCCCCGGCGAGCAGCACGGCATTCATGATCCACAACCACAGCAGCAGCACGATCACACCGCCGATGGTGCCGTAGGTCGCGTTGTAGTTGCCGAAGTTCGAGACGTAGTAGCTGAACCCCGCCGTCGCGAGCGCCATGACCACGATCGCGAGGGCCGAGCCCAGGCTGAGCCAGCGGAACCTCGGCTGCCGGACGTTCGGGGTCACGTAGTAGAGCAGGGCGATCATGCCGGCCAGCAGCGCCAGCAGCACGGGCCACCTGAGGACGTTCCAGACCGCCAGCGCGGTGCCGCCCAGACCGATGAGTCCGCCGATCCACTCGGCCACGGGCCCGGAGAGGATCAGGATGAGCACCATCACCATGACCAGGACGATCAGCACGAGCGTGACCCCCAGCATCAGGGGGTAGAGCTTCCAGGCGGGCCGGCCCTCCAGGGTCTCGTAGATGCGGTTCATGGACCGGGCGAACGCCCGGACGTAGCCGGACGCCGTCCAGACCGCCCCCACGAGACCCGCGGCCAGGGTCAGGTTCGCCGACGGCGACGTCGTCAGGTCGTTGACCGGGTCCTCGAGGACCTCGACGGCCCCGGCCGGCGCGCCGACGGAGTGGAGCAGGTCGAGGATCGCCCGGGTCGTCGCCTCCCCCTGGCCGAGGACCCCCAGCAGCGAGACCACGACCAGCAGCCCCGGGAACAGGGACAGCACCGCGAAGAAGGTCATCACCGCGGCGGAGTCCGTGCACTCGTCCGTCCTGAACTCGTGGACGGTCCGCCGGAGGATGTAGCCCCACGAGGGCCGGGTGATCTCCGTGGGCGAGGCCGGTTTGGCCGCGCTGTCCGGGTCGTCGGCGTCAGCATCCGCCGGTTGCGGATCGGTGGCCATCGGTCCTCCTCCCGGAGCGGTCGGTCGTGGCGCGTCGTCGTGCCCTGCCTCCAGTGTCGCCCCGCGGACGCCCATCGGCGATCCCGGGACCCGCACCGCTCGGGCGCGGCGTCCGGCGAGTTCCTAGACTGGAGGTGATCGAGGCCACTCCAGGAGGCACATGCCATGAGCAGTCGACCCCGACCCCCGCGGCCCGACGACGGCGCCGACTTCAGCGTGGCCCTCGAGGACGCGCGCGACCCGCTCGTGATGGCCCTCGACGTCGGCTCCACGGGGAGCCGCGGCGGGCTGCACGACGCCACGGGCACTCCGGTGCGCGGCTACCGCGACAAGATCGAGCACGCCTTCACGACCGGGGCCGACGGGACCTCCGTGATCGACCCCGACCAGGTCGGGGACGAGATCGCCGAGCTGCTCGACCGCGTCCTGGCCGACCCGGTGCCGGCAGGACGGATCGCCGGGGTCGCCCTGGACACCTTCGCGTCGTCCCTCGTGGGGGTGGGTGCCGGGAACGAGGCGGTCACCCCGTGCTTCACCTACGCGGACTCCCGGTGCGCGGCCCAGCTCGCCGCCCTGCGGCAGGAGCTCGACGAGCCGGCGGTCCTGCAGCGCACCGGCGCCCTGCTGCACACGTCCTACCTGGCGCCGCGGCTGCGGTGGCTGCGCGAGACCGACCCGGGGGCGTGGGCGCGGGCCCGGCGATGGATGTCGCTGGGGGAATACATCCATCTGCGCCTGCTCGGCACCGCCCGGGCCGGCACGTCCACCGCCGCGTGGACGGGCCTGCTGGACCGCCGCACCGGGCAGTGGGACGCCGCCCTGCTCGAGGTCTGCGGCGTGGCCGCGGAGCAGCTCCACGAGGTCGTCGACCCGCACGAGGCGATCCCGGATCTCCCGGCGACCGTGGCGCAGCGGTGGCCGGCGCTGGAGGGGGCCGTGTGGTTCGCACCGGTCGCGGACGGGCTCGGCGCGCAGCTGGGCTCGGGCGGGACGGACGACTCCGCCCTGGTGGTCTCCGTCGCCACGTCGGGAGCCGCGCGGGTGCTGCTGCCCGGGATCCCGGACCGGGTGCCTCCCGGGCTGTGGTGCTACCGCGTCGACGAGCGGCGGAGCCTGCTGGGCGGCGCCCTCAACGACGTCGGCCGGGCCGTCGCCTGGCTCGAGGACACCATCGCCCTGCCCGGAGACACCACCCTGGCGGACGTGGCCGCCGCCGGCGTGGCGGAGGCCACCCCCGTGGTCCTCCCGTTCTTCAGCGGCGAGCGCTCGACCGGCTGGGCCGGGGAGGCCCGGGCCCTGTTCGCGGACGTCTCCGCGGCGAGCACCGGGGCGGACCTGGCCCGCGGCGTGCTGGAGGGGGTCGCGGCGTCCTACGCCCGCGTGGCCGACCTGCTCGAGGGGCCGGCACGGGGCGTGGAGCGGGTGGTGGCCTCGGGCCGGGTGTCCCGGGACCTGCCGGGGGTGCTGCAGATCCTGGCCGACGCCCTCGGCAAGCCCGTGGTCCGCGCCGACTTCAAGCGGGCCACACTGCGCGGCACGGCCCTGCTCGCCCTCGAGACGCTGGCTCCCGACGTGGAGCGAGCCCGGCCGCCGTATGCGCCGGCGCACGAGCCCGTGGCGGAACGGGCGGAGCACTACGCTGCCGTCCGGGCCCGCTTCGAGGAGCTCTACGCGGCCGTCGTGTCCCGCTGAGCGGACGGACGCACCGGTTCCCCCGGGACCGGCGGCCGGGGGCCGGCCGGGTCCGGCGACGGCAGCGCGCCGAGGCCGGCCGGCAGCACCCCCAGCTGGGGCGCGGCCAGCGCCGCCAGGTGCTCACGGTTGCTGCGCTCCACCGGCCCGGGAGCGCAGGGCCACGACCCGATCACGGTCCCGAGCACCGGCAGCCCCCGAGCGGCGAGCGCCTCGAGGGTGAGCGCCGTGTGGTTGAGCGTGCCGAGCGCTGCGCGGACCACGACGACGACGCCGCTGTCCGCGTCGACCCGCTCCCGGAGCAGCAGTGCGAGGTCGGCGAGGGTGCGGCGGGTCGCGTCGAGCTCCACGAGCAGCCCGCCGCTGCCCTCCACGAGCACGTGGTCGCGGGTCCGGGCGAGGCCCGCGATCCGCTCGGCGTGGGCCTCGAGGGGCGGCAGGTCCACCCCGTCCAGGGCCGCGGCCGGGCGCGGGGCCATGGGCGGGGTGAGACGGAGCCCCTCCCCCACGGCGAGGGAACCGGGGGCGGTGCCGAGCCGCCCGGCGATCCGCCCCACCGTGACCGCGTCCCCGGCCTCCCGGGGGAGCACCCCGGTCTGGACAGGCTTGTCGACCGCGACGGAGCGCCCGAGACGGGCGAGGGCGGAGGCCAGGACCGCGGTGGCCACGGTCTTGCCCACGTCCGTGTCCGTCCCGGTCAGCACGACCACGCGGGGCATGGCCGCCACCGCGGCGGGGTCGAGCCCCGGCGCCCCGCTCACGGCGCCGGCCGCCGGGCAGAGCCGGCGGGGGTCTCGATCGGAACCGTGAGGGGCGCGGAGAAGGACAGCAGCTCGAGGCGGGGACCGGCACCTCCGGAGCGGGCGTGCGGGACGGCGCGGGCGATCTCCTCGACCATCCAGGCGCTCTCCGAGCGGGCGAGCTGGGCGCCGAGGCACCGGTGCAGGCCGTGCCCGAAGGCCAGGCCCGCCCCGCCGCCGTGGCCGGACAGGTGGAGCAGCAGCTCGGTGCCGGCCGGCACCGTCCGCCCGTCCAGCTCGGTGTCCGCGGGACAGGACCTCCGCCAGGTGGGCACGGAGGAGTCCTCGGCCAGGGCCTCGGCCACGAGGGCGTCCGCGCCGGCCGCCGCCGCCCGCCAGGCCGCGGGCTCGGCCAGCGCCCGGTGGAGCACGGTGTTCACGAGCAGCCCCGTGGTGGTCTGGCCGGCGATCAGCAGGAAGAACGCGAGCGAGCGCAGCCGCACGACGTCGATCCCCGCGGCCCCGAGGGCGCCGAACACCGTGGCCGGGTCCCGGCGCGTGTCCTCCACGAGTCCGGCGAGCCAGGAGGAGAACGCGGCGGCCGAGTGGGCGAGCTCCACCTGATGCTCGGGCCCCGGCCGGCCCCAGAAGAGGACGAGGCCGTCCAGGCTCCAGCGGTGCAGCTGCTCCCCGGGCGGCAGGCGCGCCGGGTCCACGCCGATCAGGGGGGCGAGCGCCGCGGCCGGCACGGTGCGGGTGACCAGGGCGAGGTCGCCGGTGCCCGCGGGGAGCTCGCGGTCGAGGACCTGCCGGGTCAGGGACCGCACGGACTCCTCCCGGGCCGCCACGCGGGCCGGGGAGAAGAACCGGGCGACGACCCCGCGCACCGTCCGGTGCAGCTGTCCCGTCGCGCTGGCCAGCACGGGCGGCAGCGCGAAGCCGGACCGGGCCAGCACCCGCCGCGCGGCCGGGGCCAGGGGCTCGACGGCGGTGAGGGCGTTGCCCGGCCCGAAGTCCTCCGCCCGGCGCAGGACCTCCCTGACGAGGGCGGGGTCGCTCACGTGGTGGTAGGCGGTCACGACAGGACCTCCGCCACGTGGGCCAGCGCGGCGTCCAGCGCGGCCGGGTCCAGGCCGGCGCGGGCGGTCAGCCGCAGCCGGGAGACGCCGTCAGGCACGGAGGGCGGCCGGAAGCAGCCGACGAGCACGCCGCGCCCCCGCAGCTCCTGGGCCGCGGCGGCGGCCGCGGCGGCGGAGGGCATCGGCGCGGACTGGACGGCGCCCGCCGAGACGGGGACGCCGAGGGTCCCCGCGATCGTGCGGGCGCTCCGGTGCACGGCCGCCGGCCGCTCCGGCTCGGCCGCGAGGATCCGGCACGCGGCCGCGGCGGCGGCGGCCGCGGCCGGGGCGAGACCGGTGTCGAAGACGAACGACCGTGCGGTGTTGAGCAGGTGCTCCCGCAGCGGCTCCGGGCCGAGGACGGCCCCGCCCTGGGCCCCGAGGGCCTTGGAGAGCGTGGCCGTGACGACCACGTGCTCGTCCTCGGCCAGGCCGGCCGCGTGCACCGCTCCCCGCCCCGCGCCGAGGACCCCCAGGCCGTGCGCCTCGTCCACGACCAGCAGCGCGTCGTGCTCCCGGCACGCGGCCGCGAGCTCCGCCAGGGGCGCGGCGTCTCCGAGCACCGAGTAGACGGACTCGACGACGACCACGGCCCGCGGCTGCGTGCGCCCGGCGAGGGCGGCCCGCACCGCGGCGACGTCCTGGTGGGCCACGACCGTGACGGGCGAGCGGGACAGCCGGGCGCCGTCGACGACCGAGGCGTGCACGTGGGCGTCGGTGATCAGCAGCGTCCCCGGGTCGCCGAGGGCCGCGAGCAGACCGGTGTTGGCGGCGTAGCCGCTCGAGAACACCAGCGCCGACTCCGCGCCGGTGAGCGCGCACAGCTCGTGCTCGAGCTCCCGGTGCACGGCCGTGGTGCCCGTGACCAGGCGGGAGGCCCGGGCCCCGGCACCGAAGCGGTCCAGCGCCCCGTGGGCGGCCGCGAGCACCCGGTCGTCCCGGGAGAGCCCGAGGTAGTCGTTGGACGCGAGGTCGAGCGCCCCGCCGGGGTGCACGCGGTCCTCACGGACCAGCCCGCGGGCCCGCCGGATCCTGGCCCGGTCCTCGAGCCACGTCGCGAGCGCGCTCACCGGACCGGCTCCGGCAGCGCCGCCCCGGGGACGGGGCGCACGGCACGGCCGGGGGGACCGGCCGGGGCGACCGAGCCGACGGCGGCCACGACGGCCTCCCCGATCCGCCGGGCCTCCCCGTCCGTGGCGAGGTAGGGCGGCATGGCGTAGACGAGGTCGCGGAAGGGTCGCAGCCACACCCCGTGCTCGAGGGCCGCGCGGGTCAGGGCCGCCCGGTCGGCCGCGGCGTCGAGCTGGACGACGCCGACGGCACCGATCGTGCGGACGTCCCGGACCCCGGGCACGTGCCGGGCCGGCGCGAGGGACTCGCGCAGTGCGGTCCCCACCCGGTCGACGTCCTCGCGCCAGGTCGCGGCGAGCAGGTCCACGGACGCGCAGGCCACCGCGCACGCGAGCGGGTTGCCCATGAAGGTGGGGCCGTGCATCAGCGCCCGCAGGTCGGAGCCCGAGATCACGCCGCCCACGTGCCGGCTCACGACCACGGCCGCCAGCGAGAGGTAGCCGCCGGTCAGGGCCTTGCCCACGCACAGCACGTCCGGGACCACCCCCGCGTGCTCGCACGCGAACCAGCGCCCGGTCCGGCCGAAGCCGGTGGCGATCTCGTCCGCGACCAGCAGCAGCCCGTGCTCGTCGGCGACCTCGCGCAGCGCCCGCAGGCACTCGGGGGCGTAGACGCGCATCCCGCCCGCGCCCTGGAGGACGGGTTCGACGACGACGCCGGCCAGCTCGGCCTCGTGCGCGGCCGCCGTGGCCCGCAGCCGCTCCGTCCACCGGGCGACGGCCCGCTCGTCGGTGGACCACGTGCCGTGCTCGTCCACCGCGGCGGCCGGGGGTTCGGGCACGAAGACCTGCCCGGCCACGAGCCCGGAGAACCGGGAGTGCATCCCGTGCACCGGGTCGCACACGCTCATCGCCCCGGTGGTGTCCCCGTGGTAGCCGCCGCGCACGGTCAGCATCCGGCGGCGGCCGGGGCGGGCACGGGCGGCCTGGTACTGCACCGCGAGCTTGAGGGCGACCTCCACCGCGACGGATCCGGAGTCGGCCAGGAACACGTGGTCGAGGCCCTCGGGGGTCCGGGCCGCGAGCCGCTCCCCCAGCTCGACCGCCGGCTCGTGGGTCAGACCGCCGAACATGACGTGCGCGAACCGTTCGAGCTGCCCGGCCACCGCCCGGTCGAGCACGGGGTTGCGGTAGCCGTGGACGGCGCACCACCACGAGGACATCCCGTCGATCGCCTCGACCGCCCGGCCGTCCGGGGACCGGAGCCCCAGCCGCACGCCCTGCGCGTGCTCGACGACCCAGGGCGGGTCCCCGTCCAGCGCCTCGTAGGGGTGCCAGAGCAGACCCGCGTCCCGCCCCGCGATCCCGTCCTCAGGCATTGGGGGCCAGCTGCGTGCCGGCCCCGCGCCGCCGCAGCACCGGACGCCCGGTCCCGGCGGCGGCCGCGACCGCGCCGTCGTCGTCGGCGGTCGCGTCCCCGGGGCTCCCGGCGGTGCTGCCGTCGGTGCTGCCGTCGTCGAGACCCAGGACCGTGAAGCCGCCGTCGCGGATCATCTCGAGGTCGGCCTGCGCGGCCTGGCCCTCGCTCGTGAGGTAGTCGCCCAGGAAGAGCGAGTTGGCCACGTGCAGGGCCAGCGGCTGGAGCGTGCGCAGGTGCAGCTCCCGGCCGGCGGCCATCCGCAGCTCCCGGTCGGGGCAGACGAAGCGCACCACGGCCAGGATCCGCAGGGCGCGCTGGGGGGTCAGCTCCCAGGTGCCCTCGAGCGGGGTCCCGTCGAAGGGGATGAGGAAGTTCACCGGGATCGACGCGGAGCCGAGGTCCCGCAGCGCCAGCACGGCGTCGACGAGCTCCTCGTCGGTCTCGGTCATGCCCACGATCAGCCCGGAGCACGGGGACAGCCCGGCGGCCTGCGCCCGTTCCACGGTGTCGACGCGGTCCCGGAAGGTGTGCGTGGTGCAGATGTCCTCGTAGTTGGACTCCGCCGTGTTGAGGTTGTGGTTGTAGGCGTCCGCCCCGGCCTCGGCCAGGGCCTGGGCCTGCCCGTCCTCGAGCAGGCCCAGGCACGCGCAGACCTCGACCCCCGGGTGCTCGGTCTTCAGCGCCTCGACGATCCCGGCGACCTTCCCGACCTCACGGTTCGACGGCCCGCGGCCGCTGGCCACGAGGCAGACCCGGGACGCACCGCCGCGGATGCCGTGTCCGGCCTGCTCGACGGCCTGCTCGGGGCTCAGCCACGAGTACCGCAGGATGCCCGTGCCGGCGTTGAGCCGCTGGGAGCAGTAGCCGCAGTCCTCGGGACACAGCCCGGACTTCAGGTTGACGAGGTAGTTGACCTTGACCGTGGTGCCGAAGTGGTGGCGGCGCAGCCGGGAGGCTGCGGCCACGAGGTCGAGGAGGTCCTCGTCGGGTGAGGTGAGGAGGGCGAGGGCCTCCTCACGGGTGACGGCGCGGCCGGAGAGGACGGCACCGGCGAGGGCGGAATAGTCGTTGAACACCGTTCAATCATTGAACACTGTTCAACGACTCGTCAAGGAGGGGTCCACAATGGGAGGCGACGGCACCCCCCGCCCGACCCCGATCCCGACCCCGACCCCGAGGAGCTCTGTCATGAGGAACCCGCGACCCGCCTCCGACCGGATCTCGACGTCCCCGGTGTGTCGGCGCACCCCGCGCGGCAGGACGGTCGCGGCCGCGCACCTCACGGCCCTCGCCCTCGCCGGGCTGCTGCTGACCGCGTGCGCCCCGCGCTCCGACGGCTCGGCGCCGAGCCCCGGCGCGTCGGACCCGGGCACGGCCACCCCCGAGCCGGGCACGGCCTCCCCCGACCCGGGCACGGCCCCCGCCGGCCGGGCCCTGCTGGACGTGTCGGTCCGCGCGGACGAGTCGGCGGCACAGGAGCAGTACGTCCTCGAGTGCGCCGATGGGAGGCCCGGCCCGGCCACCACCCACCCGGACGCGGAGGCCGCCTGCGCGGACGTGCTCTCCCTCGGCGCGGACTTCTTCACGGCCGAACGCGATCCGGACCTCGCCTGCACGCAGCAGTACGGCGGCCCGCAGACCGCCCGCGTCACGGGCACCGTGGACGGGGAGCCCGTGGACACCGGGTTCTCCCGGACCGACGGGTGCGAGATCGCCCGCTGGGACGCCGCGCAGAGCCTCCTGGGCCCCGGCGGAGTGGATCTGCCGCCGGAGTCCTCCGGTCCCGGGGCCGCGCGACCGTAGACTGGGGCGGTCCCGCCGCCGTCCGAGGAGGATCGCCCGTGGCCCTGAACCGACCCGCCGTGGTGGACGCGGCCTGGGAGCTGCTGCGCACCTACGGCCTGGGCGACCTCACCATGCGCCGGCTGGCCCGTGAGCTGGAGGTGCAGCCGGGCGCCCTCTACTGGCACGTGGCCAACAAGCAAGAGCTGCTGCTGGCCCTCGCCGAGCGGATGCTCGCCCCCGTGGGCGAGGACGAGGACCGTTCCCCCGCGGACCTGCTGCGTGCCCTGCGCCGGGCGGTCCTGGCGGTGCGGGACGGCGCCGACGTCGTCGCCGTGGCCCACGCCCTCGCACCCCACGAGCTGCCGCCCACGGCCCAGCTCGTCGCACGGCTGCGGGCGAACGGTCTCGACGACGTCGCGGCCCGGCAGGGCGCCCTCGCGCTGGTCCGGTTCGGCCTGGGCTCGGTGGCCGCCCAGCAGACCCGCACGGCGATCGGCGGGAGCACGCCCGCACAGGACGCCGCGGACGAGGAGGACTTCGAGGCGGGGCTGGCGGTCCTCCTGCGCGGCCTGGCGGTGCGCTGAGGGCCCTGCGCCTCCCCTGCCCCACGACGAACGCACCGGGCCGGCCCGGGAGGCCCGTGGTGACCCCGGGGCGGACCGGGGGTGCGCCGGACGGTGCGGTGCGGTCGTGGAGGCGGCGGGACCTCAGGTGGCGGGCAGGACGGTGGCGGTGCACTCGCCGAAGTCGATGACCGAGCCGTCCGGACCCGGTGCGGTGCCCTTGAGGGTCACGGTCTGTCCGTCCTCGAGGAAGCTCATCTCGGTCCCGTCGGCAAGGGTGAAAGGTTCCTTGCCTCCCCAGGAGAGCTCCAGGAAGGACCCGCGCTGGTCCGCCTCGGGGCCCGAGACGGTGCCCGAGCCGAAGAAGTCGCCGGGGCGCAGGCTCGCGCCGTTGACGGTCATGTGGGCGACCATCTGCGGGGCGGTCCAGTACATGGTGCGCACCGGGGGGTGGGAGACGGCCTGCCCGTCCAGGACAACCTCCATGGTGATGTCCAGCCCCCACGGCCCGCCGGAGCTGTCGTCGAGGTACGGGGCGAGCTCGTGCTCGCGGGCCGGGGGCGCCACGCGGGCGGCCGCCAGGGCCTCCCAGGGCACGACCCACAGGGAGATCGAGGACGCGAAGGACTTGCCCAGGTAGGGCCCCAGCGGCACGTACTCGTAGGCCTGGATGTCGCGGGCGGACCAGTCGTTGAAGAGCACGACGCCGAAGAGGTGCTCGGCCGCCGCCCGCGCCACGGAGACCTCTCCCGCGGGGGCGGAGCCGCCCAGCACGAAGCCGATCTCGGCCTCGATGTCGAGGCGGCGGGAGGGACCGAAGCTGGGCGTGCCGTCCTGCTCGGGTCGCAGGCCCTTGGGGCGGGGGAAGTCCTGCCCCGAGGGGATCACGGTGCCGGCCCGGCCGTGGTAGCCCACCGGCAGGCGCTTCCAGTTGGGCAGCAGCGGAGCCTGGTCGGGGCGGAACATCCTGCCCACGTTGGAGGCGTGGTGCTCGGAGGCGTAGTAGTCGACGTAGTCGGCCACCGTGAACGGCATGTGCAGCCGGACCTCCTCCACCGGGTGGGAGGCCCGCTCGACGGCCTCGGCCGCCCCGTCGGTGGTCACGACCTCGACCAGCCAGGCACGCAGGGCGGTCCACGCCTCCCGGCCGGCGGCCAGCAGGACGTCCAGGTCGGGGGCGGACACGGCGGTGTGCAGGCCCTCGGGCAGCACCGGCCCCGTGGTGTCGAGGGCCGTGGCCAGCGCGTTCACGTCGATCGCCCGCTCGCCCAGGCGCACCCCCAGCCGCGGGGCCCCGCCGGCCGTGGAGAAGGAGGCGTAGGGAAGGTTCTGGGGCCCGAAGCCCTCGGTGGCGAAACGGTCGGCTGCAGTGGTCACGGTGGAACTCCTTCGAAGCAGGGGGACAGAGGATGACGGCGGCACCTTCCCGCGCCCGCGACCGCGGGCCCGGGAGGGTGCCGGTTCAGACGAGACCGGGCGGGAAGAGGCCGAGCTTCTCGAGGCTCTCGGCGGGCTCGGCCACGCTGCAGGTCCCGAAGGACGTGAACGACTTCCGCCACGCCCCGTCCGAGACCCGGGCGAGCTCCACGAGGGGGGCCGGTTCGCTCTCGGTGAGCAGGGCGGCCACGCGTTCGGCCGGTTCCTGGGCCCGGGCAGCCCCGGTGGCCATCGCGATGTTGAGGAAGCCGTGGTGGGTCAACCCCGTGGCCGGGTTCGTGTACCGCACGGCCTCGTGGAGCCCGGCGGTGAGCTTGAACGGGAGCCGCGCGGCCACCGCCTCCACCAGCACGGAGGCCAGCTGCTCAGGGGTGGGGAACAGGTGCGCCTCGATCCCCCCGGTGCGGTACTTCAGGCGCAGCCCGGTGCCCTCGAGCAGCCCCAGCGCCCCGGCGGCCACCTGGCCTGCGGTGAGCTCCACGAAGACCGGCACGCCCTCGACCGCGGCCGCCTCGCGGGCCTGCGCCGCCCACACGTGGCGGTCGGCCGGGTCGGTCTTGAGCTCGACGGAGACGACCCTCAGCTCGGGACCGAGCTCCTCCGCCAGGTCCAGGGCGGCTTGCAGCTGCCCGGCGGGGACCACGGCGGAGACCTCGATCGCCCGCCCGCCACGGTCCAGGCCGGAGGCGATGCGCTTGGCCTCGGGCAGGTCCTTCAGCGCCAGCACGGCCGGCCCCACCGCCGCGACGAGCGGGTTCGCCCATCGCGCCACGTGGTCGACGACGGCCCGCTCCAGCGGGGCCAGGCCCGGCGGGAAGGTCGCGGCGTCGTCGAAGAAGCCGGTGAACTGGGCCGGCACGGTCCGCGCGCCGGTGTCCGTGGTGACGGTGCCGCTCACGAGTTCGACCACATCCCCCCGGTCCACTCGCGCCCGGGCGTCCAGGACGAGGCGTACTTGCCGTCGTCGGTGGCCACCGCCGCCTCGCCCAGGTCGAGGGGGCGGAAGGTGTCGACCATGACCGCGGTCTCCTCGAAGTACTCCACACCGACCGAGGCCTCGATCGCCCCCGGCTGCGGGCCGTGCGGGTGCCCACCGGGGTGGATGGAGATCGAGCCCTTGCCGATCCCGGAGCCCTTGCGCGCCTCGTAGTCCCCGTCCACGTAGAACATGATCTCGTCGGAGTCCACGTTGGAGTGGTAGTACGGCACCGGCACCGCCAGCTCGTGGTAGTCGACCTTGCGGGGCACGAAGTTGCAGATCACGAAGTTGTGGCCCTCGAAGACCTGGTGCACGGGCGGCGGCTGGTGCACCTTGCCCGTGATGGGCATGTAGTCCGTGATGTTGAAGGTGTACGGGTACAGGCACCCGTCCCAGCCCACGACGTCGAAGGGGTGGTGCGGCAGGACGTGGACCGTCCCGTGCAGCCCGGAGGCGCCGCGGCCGCGGTGCTTGATGTAGACCTCCACGTCGGTCTCCTCGCGCAGGAGGGTCTCGGTGGGCCCGTGCAGATCGCGCTCGCAGTACGGTGCGTGCTCCAGCAGCTGGCCGTACTTGGAGAGGTAGCGGTGCGGGGGCCCGATGTGGCTGTTGGCCTCGACGAAGTAGAGGCGGGCGGTCTCCCCCTCGCGCAGCACCCAGCGGTGGATGGTCGCCCGGGGGATGATCACGTAGTCGCCCTCGACGGCCTCGAGGGGGCCGAACTGGGTCTCCACCAGGGCCGAGCCGCGCTCGACGTACACGCACTCGTCGCCCACCGCGTTCTTGTACAGCGGCGAGGTCGTTCCCACGTACGCGTAGGAGATGCGCACGTCCCCGTTGCCCAGCACGAGCCGCCGCCCGGTCACGGCGTCGGTGCCGGCCGCCTGCTCCTCGGTGAACAGGTCGTGCAGCTTCAGGTGCCGCGGCAGCAGGGGGTCGTTCGGGGTCAGCGTCTGGTCCGGCAGGTCCCACGGCCGCGTCCCGACGATCGCCGAGGGGATGTACCGGTGGTAGAGCAGCGAGGAGTCGGAGGAGAAGCCCTCCTCGCCCATGAGCTCCTCGTAGAGGACGCTGCCGTCCTCGTCCTTGAACAGGGTGTGGCGCTGCCGGGGCACCGGGCCCAGCCGGCGGTAGTAGGCCATGTCCATCTCCTCGTGTCGGGCCGCACGTGGCGGTCTGTGATCCAGCTCTCCAGCAAATAGTAAATGCTTGTACTACTTTGGGCAACCCCTGGCATAGAATCGTCGCCATGCCGAACCACGACCGCCCGGCCCCCGCCGGCGACACCTCCGCCACACCGCCGGACTACTGGTCCTTCGTCCAGGCCGCCCAGCGCCGGATCTCACAGGAGTTCCCGGACGCGGACCTGGACGCGAACCGGCTCTTCCTCTCGCTCAACCGCTCCTCCTCGACCGCGGTCTACGACTTCGAGTCCACGATCCACCGCCCGGCCGGCGGCACCTGGTCCAGCTTCCGCCTGCTGCTCGCACTGTGGGTCTCCGGGCCCCTGAGCCCGAACGAGGCGGCGCGGCTGACCGGCATGAGCCGCGCGGCGGTCTCCAACCTGACGGGCACGCTCGTCGGCAAGGGCCTGCTGCGGCGCGAGGCCTCCCCCGACGACGGGCGCTCCGTCACACTCCGCCTGACCGAGGACGGCCTGGCGAAGATCCGCGTGGCGTTCCGGGCGCAGAACGAGCGCGAGAGCCAGTGGGCCGAGGCCCTGACCGACGACGAGCAGCACACCCTCGTGACCCTGCTCGAGAAGCTCATGGAGCAGCGGGAGCGCATCGGCGCCCGGGCCCGCCGATAGCACCACCCCGCAGGCAGGAACGCGCGCCCGGCCCGGCGGTCGCCCGCACCGGACGGACGCCGGACCGGAACAGCGGGGCAGGAGGCGGCGGGGGCACGCCCTCTGCACCCCAGGAGAACTTGGGATCCCCCCAAGTAGTTCAAGCATTGATTATTTTGGTGTGTCCTGCCTAACATCGATGAAGCCCTGACGCAACGATCCGGAGACACCATGAGCGCCCTGAACACCTTCACGGTTCCCCACACGCCGCCCGCCCCGGGATTCTGGGACGAGGTGCACCCCGTCACGGTCGTCGGCGGCGGCCCCGTGGGCCTGACCACCGCCCTCGGCCTGGTCCGCCGTGGCATCCCGACCGTCCTCGTCGAGGCCCGCGACACCGTCTCGGTCGGCTCCCGCGCCATCTGCACCTCCCGCCACTCCCTGGAGATCCTCGACCGGCTGGGCGTGGGCGACCGCGTGCAGGAGCGCTCCCTCGTGTGGGACCGCGGCAAGAGCTTCTACCGGGACCAGCAGATCCTCGAGTTCGTGATGCCCAACGACGAGAAGTTCGTGCGCCCGCCCATGGTCAACATCTCGCAGGCGGACATCGAGCAGTACCTCTGGGAGGCCCTGCTGGCCGAGCCGGGGGCCACGGTGCTGACCTCCTGCGAGGTGACCGGCGTCCAGGAGGTTCCGGCCTCGGCCGCGGCGCACGGCACCGACCGCACCGTGGAGCTGACCGTCTCCGCCCCGGAGGGCGAGCGCACCCTGCGCACGGCGTGGGTGGCCGCCGCCGACGGCGCCCGCAGCGCCGTCCGCCGCGCGATGGACCTGCGGCTGGAGGGCACCAGCTACGAGGGCCGCTACGTCATCGCCGACATCACGTGGGTCAACGACTGGCCCACCGAGCGCTTCGTGTGGTTCGACCCCGAGTCCAACCGCGGGTCGACGATCATCATGCACAAGCAGCCCGACGACGTCTGGCGCGTCGACTACCAGCTGCGGGACGAGGACGACCCCGAGCACGAGCAGCGCCCCGAGGTCATCCGGGCCCGCATCACCGAGCACCTCGAATGGCTCGGCGAGACCGACGCGCAGTGGGAGATGGTCTGGTCCAGCCTCTACAGCGCCCGGGCGCTCGCGCTGGAGGACTTCCGCCACGGCAACGTCGTGTTCGTCGGCGACGCCGCCCACCTCGTGCCGATCTTCGGCGTGCGCGGGATGAACTCGGGCCTCGAGGACGCCGCCACGGCCTCGTGGCAGCTGGCCGCCGTCGTCTTGGGCGCGGCCCGGCCGGCCCTCCTGGACGCCTACGCCGCCGAGCGCCGGTACGCGTGGGAGCAGAACATCTCCAACGCCACCCTGAGCACCCTCTTCATGACCCCGGGCACGTTCGGCTACAAGGCCTCCCGCGAGGCTGTCCTGCCGCTGATCGGCGCCCGGCCCGCACTGCGCCACCTCGTGGACCCCCGGCAGTCCTCGGCCACCCACGCCCGCGGTTCCCTGATCAACTGGGGCACTCCCGGCTCCCGGGCCGGGATCCACCCCGGCGACCCCGTGGCCGACACGCACCTGCCGGACCTGGGCACGACCCTGTACCGCGCCACGGACCGGGGATTCACGGTGATCGGGACCCGGGGCACCGCCGAGCCGGCCCGCCGCACCGCCGACGCCTTCGCGGCGCAGTTCCCGCAGGAGGGCGCCCGCGTGCTCGAGCTCAGCGCCGCGGATCGGGCGCTGCTGGGGATCGAGGGCGAGCACGTCGTCGTCCTGCGGCCGGAAGGCCTGGTGCTGGCCGTGCTGGCGCCCGGCGAGACCACGGAACCCACCGGGATCGCGGCGGGCGTCGCGGCCGGTCGCACCGGGAGCCGGTACGTCACGGAGCGCCGCACCCGCACGCCCGACCCCGAGGCCGAGACCGTCGAGACGGTCTGGCGCGGCATCAGCGAGGGCCTGGACGCCGCCGACGACGACGGGTCCAGGGTCGCCTTCCTCGCCAAGGCCGTGCTGCTGCTGGCCACGAACCACCCCGAGCCGGCCGCCGTCCGGGAGGCCCTGGACCTGGCCGCTCAGCAGCGGTAGCCCTCCCCCGCCCCACGGGCTCCGCGCGGGTCCACCCCGCGGAGCCGGTCCCGCCCCACCCGAAGGAACCGCCGTGCCGACCACCGCCCCCGCGCCCCGGGGATGACCGAGACCGACCCGCCGCCGGCGGTCCCCGGCTCCGACGCCCCGCCCTTCACGCTGCGCCAGCTGCAGATCTTCCTCGCCGTGGCCGACGCCGGCTCGTTCAGCGCCGCCGCCGAACGGCTGCTCGTGTCCCAGACCGCGGTGTCCCTGGCCGTCACCGAGCTGGAGCGGGTCCTGCGGACCACGCTGCTGGTGCGCCGGCGCGCCCAGGGCGTGCAGCTCACCACGGCGGGCCGGTCCGTGCTGCCCCTGGCCCGGACCGTGCTGAGGCACTCCGGCGCCCTCTACGAGCAAGCGGCCGGGGCCGGGGAGCTGCGCGGCACGGTCTCCCTCGGATGCTTCCCGAGCCTCGGGCCGTCGCTGCTGCCGGGGCTGCTCGAGGGCTTCCTGACCGCCCACCCCGCCGCGGACGTCCGGTTCCGCGAGGCCCCGATGGACCGGCTGGAGCCCGAGGTGCTCTCCGGGTCGCTGGACCTGGCGCTGACCTTCGACGTCGGCCTGCACCCGGACCTCGAGCGCACCCGGCTGGCGACCAGGCACCCCGGCGTGCTGCTGCCGGCCGAGCACCCGGCCGCACGGGCGTCCGGTCCGCTCGACCTGCGGACCCTGGCCCAGGAGCCCTTCATCTCGCTGGACACCCCCCTGAGCAGCCAGCACGTGGACGGCATGTTCCGCGCCGCCGGGATCGTGCCGCGCGTGCGCTACCGGTCCGAGAGCTTCGAGACCGTGCGCTCGTTGGTGGGACGGGGCTTCGGCTGGGCCGTGACGGTGCAGCGGTCCGGCACGGACCGCACGCACGAGGGCCGCCGGGTGGTCGTCCGGGAGATCGTCCCCGCACAGGCCGAACCCGTCGCCGTCGTCGCGGCCTGGAGCGCCGCCGTCCCGCTGAGCCGCACCGCCCGGGCGTTCGTGGACCTGGCCCGGTCGGCTCCGCTCGACGAGCAGGACCCCCGGTCCCCTCGACACGGCTGACCCCGCTCCCGTGCCCGGCCGCGGGACTGCGTGGCCGGGCACGGGAACGGGGCCGGTCCGGGTGGACCGGGCCTCAGTCGCGGTGGAGCAGCAGCGCCTCGCCCTGACCGCCGCCGCCGCACAGGGAGACGGCGGCCCTGCCCGTGCCGCGGCGGGAGAGCTCCAGGGCGGCGTGCAGGGCCAGCCGGGCCCCGGAGGCGCCGATCGGGTGACCCACCGCCACGGCGCCGCCGTGGATGTTGGCCTTCTCGATCGGGTAGTCGAGGTCCCGCAGGGACTGGATCAGCACGGACGCGAACGCCTCGTTGATCTCGATGAAGTCGAGGTCCTGCACGGACCAGCCGGCCTTCGCCACCGCCGCCTCGATCGCCCGGGACGGCTGCGAGTGCAGGGACGTGTCCGGCCCGGCCACCTGCCCCGGGGCGCCGACGACGGCGAGCCACTCGAGACCGTGCCGCTCGGCGTACTCGCGCGTGGTGAGCACCACGGCCGCGGCGCCGTCCGAGAGGGGGGAGGAGTTGCCGGCCGTGATGGTGCCGTCCTTCTCGAAGGCCGGGCGCAGCCTCGCCATGGACTCGGCCGTGGAGTCCGGCCGGATGCCCTGGTCCGTGTCCACGACCAGGGGGTCGCCCTTGCGCTGCGGGATCGTCACCGGGGCGATCTCGTCCCGGAACACGCCCTCGTCCGTGGCGCGCGCGGCACGCCGGTGGCTCTGCGCGGCCACCCGGTCCTGCTCCTCCCGGGAGATGGAGCGCTCGCTGTTGCCGGCCTCCGTGAGCGAGCCCATGGAGACGGCGGCCGCGGCATCGACCAGGCCGTCCTTGGCCACCGAGTCCTCGAGCTTCAGGTCGCCGTAGCCCTTGCCCCGGCGCACGCCCATGGCGACGTGGGGCGCGTTGGTCATGGACTCCTGGCCTCCGGCCACGGCGATCTCGGCCTCGCCCGCACGGATCATCCGCGCGGCGTTCGTGATGGCCACGAGCCCGGACAGGCAGACCTTGTTCACGGTCTCTGCGGGCACGTTCAGGGGGATCCCTGCGGCGACGGCGGCCTGGCGGGCCGGGTTCTGGCCGGCGCCGGCCTGCAGGACGTGGCCCATGACCACGTAGTCGACCTGGTCGGGGGCCACCGCGGCGCGCTCGAGGGCGGCCTTGATGGCGTGGGCGCCCAGATCGGCGGCGGTCAGGGACGCCAGCTGCCCCAGGATCTTCCCCTGCGGGGTGCGGGCGCCGGACAGGATGACGACGTCGTCGGCGGTGCTCATCGGTGCTCCTCAGCGCCGCCGGTGGCGGCGGTCTCGGTGGGGACGGTGTCGGGGGTGACGTCCGCCAGGTCGGTGCGGAAGGACGCCTCGGTCTTCTCGCGCACCTCGTCCTCGGTGACGCCGGGGGCGAGGCTGCGCAGGGCGAGCGCGCCGTCCTCGACGTCGAACACGCAGAGGTCCGTCACGATGCGGTTCACCACCCCCACGCCGGTGAGCGGGAGGTCGCACTCCGTCTTGATCTTGGCGGAGCCGTCCTTGGCCACGTGGTCGGTGATCACGACGACGCGGGGGGTTCCCGCGACGAGGTCCATCGCCCCGCCCATCCCCTTGACCATCTTGCCGGGAATGGTCCAGTTGGCCAGGTCCCCGCTGCCGGAGACCTGCATGGCGCCGAGGATGGCGACCTTGACGTGACCGCCGCGGATCATCCCGAAGGACGTGGCGGAGTCGAAGATCGACGCCCCGGGCAGCAGCGTGATGGTCTGCTTGCCGGCGTTGATGAGGTCCGGGTCCTCGTCGCCCTCGTAGGGGAAGGGTCCCATGCCGAGGACACCGTTCTCGGACTGCAGCACCACGTTGACGCCCTCCGGGAGGTTGTTCGCCACGAGGGTGGGGATGCCGATGCCGAGGTTGACGTAGTCGCCGTCGTTGAGCTCGGCGGCCGCGATGGCCGCCATCTCGTCGCGGGTCCAGCTCATGCCTGGCCTCCGTTCTGCTGGGACTGCCCGACCGCCACGGGGCGGGGCCGGACGGTGCGCTGCTCGATGTCCTTGGGGGCGCCGCTGTACCGGGCCACGTGCTGGACGAAGACGCCCGGGGTCACGACGTGGTCGGGGTGGATCTCCCCGACCTGGACCAGGTTCTCGACCTCGGCGAAGGTGACCCTGCCGGCGGTCGCCACGATCGGGTTGAAGTTGCGGGCGGTGTAGCGGTAGACGAGGTTGCCGTCGGTGTCACCGGTGTGCGCGTGCACCAGGGCGATGTCCGCCACGATGCCGCGCTCCTGGACGTACGTCTCGCCGTCGAACTCGGCGTGGGGCTTGCCCTCGGCCACGAGGGTGCCCACGCCGGTCCTCGTGTAGAAGGCGGGAATGCCGGCGCCGCCGGCCCGCAGCCGCTCGGCGAGGGTGCCCTGCGGGTTGAACTCGACCTCGAGCTCGCCGTCGAGGTACTGCCGCGCGAACAGCTTGTTCTCTCCCACGTAGGAGGCGAGCACCTTCTTGACCTGGTGGTTCTCGAGCAGGATGCCGAGGCCCTTGCCGTCCACCCCCATGTTGTTGGAGACCACCGTGAGACCGGTGACCCCGGAGCCCCGGACCGCCTCGATGAGGTCCCGGGGGATCCCGCTGAGCCCGAACCCGCCCACGGCGAGCGTCATGCCGTCCCGCAGGTTCTCCGCCAGCAGTTCGGCGGCGTTCTCTCTGACCTTGGACACCTTCGTCCCTTCCTCTCGTCGGACTGTGATCCACCACTCAATCTATGGACCCGCCACATAGCGGTCAACATACGCCCTGTCGTTCCGGGAGAATTCGTCACCATGCGGCCACTTCCTGCCGAACTGTCCATATAGTGGAGAGCATGGCGGCGACGGGATCGGCACGGGAAGAAGCACCTCGGGAGACCGGAGCGGGTACCCAGGTGGTCCACCGCGTGGCACTGCTGCTGCGGGCGGTCGCCGGGCGGGAGGAGGGCAGCACGGTGGCGGAGCTCGCGGCCGCCACCGGCCTGACCCGGCCCACCGTGCACCGGCTGCTCACGGGGCTGGCCGAGGAGGGTCTCGTCGACCGCTCCGCGGGGACGGGGGCGTGGCAGCTGGGCCCGGAGCTGTACGTGCTGGGGGCGGTCGCCGCGCACCGCTATCCGATCCGCGAGCTGGCCGGGCCCTCGCTGCGCCGGCTCGCCGAGGCCACCGGCGAGAGCGCGTTCCTGTCGGCGCGCCGGGGCCTCGAGACCGTGTGCCTGGCCCGCGTGGAGGGAGCGTTCCCGATCCGCTCCCACGTGCTCTACGAGGGGCTGCGGCTCCCGCTCGGGGTGGCCTCGGCCGGGCTGGCGATCCTGGCCCACCTCCCGGACCCGGAGGTCGACCGGATCCTGGCCGCCACGGATGCCGCGCGCGCCGAGTGGGGCCCGCTGCACACGCCGGAGCGGATCCGGGAGCTGCTCGCGCTCGTGCGGCAGGAGGGTGTCGCCGTGAACCCGGGCATGATCGTGGAGGGCAGCTGGGGCATGGCCGCCGCGGTGTTCGACGCGACCGGCGCCCCGGCCTACGCCCTGAGCCTCACGGGGATCGAGCCGCGGTTCAGCGGCGAGCGCCGGCAGCCCCTGGGCCGGGCCCTGCTCACGGAGGCGCACCGGCTCTCCCGGGAGCTGGGCCACCGGTGAGGCTCCGGGCCGGCGCGGTGCGGCCTCAGCGGGCCGTCCAGCCGCCGTCCATGGTGTAGGAGGCCCCGGTGACCATGGATGCGTGCGGGCCGGCGAGCCAGGCCACGAGGCTGCCCACGTCCTCGGGCTCCACGAGCTTCTTCACCGGCGTCTCGCCGAGCATGATCCGCTCCACGACCTCGGACTCGGGGATGCCGTGCACCTTCGCCTGATCCGTGACCTGCTTCTCGACCAGCGGCGTGCGCACGTAGCCGGGGTTGACGCAGTTGCTCGTGACCCCGTGCTCGGCACCCTCCAGGGCGATGGTCTTGGACAGCCCCTCGAGGCCGTGCTTGGCCGAGACGTAGGCGCTCTTGTAGGGCGAGGCGCGCAGGCCGTGCACCGAGGACACGTTGACGACCCGGCCCCAGCCGCGCTCGTACATGTGGGGCAGGGCCGCGCGCACGAGCAGGAACGGACTCTCGAGCATCAGCACCAGGATCCGGTGGTAGTCGGCGGGGTCGAACTCGTGGATCGGGGCGACCTTCTGGATGCCGGCGTTGTTCACGAGCACGTCGACCTCGAGACTCAGCCCGGCGAGGGCCGCCGTGTCGAGGAGGTCGACGACCCACGCCCTCCCCCCGAGCTCACCGGCGACGCGCTGCGCACCGGCCTCGTCGACGTCGGCCACCACCACGTGGGCGCCGGAGCCGGCGAGAGCACGGGCGGCGGCCAGGCCGATGCCGCTCGCGCCGCCGGTGACCAGCGCCGTGCGCCCTTCGAGACCGTTGTCCTGGAGCATGGAGATCCTTCCTTCCGCCGTGCCCGCGGGGTGGGGGCGCCGGTCACGGTCACGGTATGTGATCCACGGCACGACGGCGAGGGTGGCGCGGCGTGCGGTTTCGCACCGCCGCCGTGCACCGCCGCAGAGCACGGCGGCGGCGTCGAATGGCGCATGACCGGGCCGTGCGGTTGGATGGGGGCGTCACCATCCAGAGCGGCCGAAAGACCTGGCTCGACGACGCCGCAGCAACCCGGGCGGGCCTCCGCCGCGCCCCCGGTGCTACCGCCAGGACCGATGGAGGAAGGACTCCCGCATGACCATGCAGAACACCGACCACGTCCGGGCCACGCACGTGGGCTCCCTGCCCCGCACGCCGGGCCTCCTGGAGGCGAACCGCCGGCACGCCGAGGGGGAGATCACGTTCGAGGAGCTCAGCGGTGAGCTCGCCACGGCCGTCGAGGACGTCGTCCGGCGCCAGCACGAGACCGGCCTGGACGTCGTCAACGACGGCGAGTACGGGCACACGATGTCCAGCGCGGTGGACTACGGGGCGTGGTGGAACTACTCCTTCGGCCGCCTCGGCGGACTCACCCCCTCCGACGAGGACCGCTGGGCCTCCACGGAGCGGAAACGCTCCTCGCCCGGCCACATCGTGCTCACGAGCTTCCCGGACCGCCGGGACCGCGAGCGCTTCCGGGAGGCCTACGAGGACCCGCAGTCGGGCATCCTGACCGGGCGAACGGCCACGAAGCAGCCCAAGATCACCGGGCCGCTGACCTACACGGGCCAGGAGGCCGTGGCCTCGGACATCCGCCACCTGAAGGCCGCGATGGCGGCCACGGGCGCGGAGACCGGCTTCGTCGCCGCTCTCTCCCCCGGCTCCTGCGCGCGCGTGACCAACGAGTACTACGAGACCGACGAGGAGCTCCTGCACGCCTGCGCCGAGGCGATGCGCGAGGAGTACCTGGCGATCACCGACGCGGGACTGACGGTGCAGATCGACGACCCCTCGATCGCCGAGTCCTGGGACCAGGTCAACCCGGAGCCCACGGTCGAGGACTACCTGGCGTTCACGCGCCTGCGTGTCGAGGCCCTCAACCACGCCCTGCGCGGGATCCCCGAGGAGCAGGTGCGCTTCCACCTGTGCTGGGGCTCCTGGCACGGCCCGCACACCACGGACCTCGAGCTCAAGCACCTCGTGGACCTCATGCTCACCATCAACGCCGGCGGCTACACCTTCGAGGCGTCCTCCGCCCGGCACGCGCACGAGTGGAAGGTCTGGCGGGAGCACACCCTCCCGGAGGGCCGGGTGATCATCCCGGGCGTGGTCTCCCACTCGACGAACGTCGTGGAGCACCCCGAGCTGGTCGCCGACCGGATCGAGCAGTTCGCCTCGGTGGTGGGCCGGGAGAACGTCGTCGCCTCGACCGACTGCGGCCTGGGCGGGCGGCTGCACCCGCAGATCGCATGGGCCAAGCTGGAGTCCCTCGTGGCGGGCGCACGCCTGGCCTCGGAGCGGCTCTACGGCTGAGCCCTCCGGCCCGGCCGGGCCGGAGGGGCCCCGGACACGCCCCGGCCATACCCCCTGGGGTGTTTTGCATACCCTTAGGGGTATCTGCCACACTGGATGCGCACCACCTCCGCGAACACCCCGAAAGGATCCCGATGACCTCCACCACCGTGACCGCCCTCGATCCTGCGACCCTGCGCCGATGGATGGCCGAGCACGAGGACCTGGTGGTCGTCGACGTCCGCTCCGCGGCCGAGTTCGAGGCCCTGCACATCCACGGCTCCTACAACGTGCCCCTGCCCCTGCTCGCCGAGCACACCGCCGAGCTGGCCGCCCGCCTGGGCGAGCGGGTCGTGCTGGTCTGCCAGTCCGGGGTCCGGGCCGAGCAGGCCCGCCAGAAGCTGGCCGGGGCCGGCATCGGCAGCGCCCACGTGCTCACCGGTGGAGCCGCCGGCTACGCCGACGCCGGCGGCGACGTCGTGCGAGGAGCGCGGCGCTGGGACCTGGAGCGCCAGGTGCGCATGGTCGCCGGCTCCCTGGTCCTCACCGGGCTGGTCGGGGGCCGGTTCGTCTCCCCGAGGCTGCGCACCCTGGCCGGGATCATCGGCACCGGGCTGACCTTCTCGGCCGCCTCCAACACCTGCGCCATGGGCAGGGCCCTGGCCGCCATGCCCTGGAACAGGGCCGCCGCCGAACCCACCGCCACCGCTGCCATCAACCGGATCCCCGCCCCCGCCGCCTGACCGGCTCCGCGCTTCCCGCACCCCGATCACCCACCAGGAGACCCCGTGGCCACCGTCGACCTCACCGAACACGACTTCGCCGCCACCGTCGAGGGCAACGACATCGTCCTGGTGGACTTCTGGGCGTCCTGGTGCGCGCCCTGCCGCATGTTCGCCCCCACCTACGCGACCGTCTCGGAGGAGCACCCCGACATGGTGTTCGCCAAGGTCGACACCGAGGCCGAGCAACGGCTGTCGGCCGCGGCCGGCATCACCTCGATCCCCACCCTGATGGTCTTCCGCGAGGGCGTGGTCGTCTTCTCCCGGGCGGGGTCGCTCCCCGCCGCCGGGCTCGAGCAGGTCATCGCCGCCGTGCAGGACCTGGACATGGCAGAGGTCCAGGCGCAGCAGGCCGCCCGCCGGGCCGGGCAGCGGACGCCGCAGGACTGAGCCGGGCCGATGGGCGTCGTCGACATGCCCCGGGCCGGGACGGGACCGGCCCCCGCCGGCGGTACCGGACAGGGCCACGGAACCCCGGAGCGCCGGTCATGACCCGCCCGCCCCGCGCCCCCGTGCTGGGGCTGCGGCAGAATCTGGCCCAGTTCACCCTGCTCGTCGTCGTCAACGCACTGGTCGGCGGCACCCTGGGGCAGGAGCGGACCGTGCTGCCGCTGCTGGCCGACGAGGTCTTCCACCTGGATCTCCACACCAGCTCGCTGACCTACATCCTGGCCTTCGGCGTGGCCAAGGCCGCGACCAACTACCTCGCCGGCACCCTCGCCGACCGCTGGGGACGCAAGCCGGTGCTGGTGGCCGGGTGGCTGATCGCCCTGCCGGTGCCCGTCCTGCTGATCCTCGGGCCCTCCTGGTCGTGGATCGTGGTCGCCAACGTCATCCTCGGCGTCAGCCAGGGCCTGACCTGGTCCACGACCGTGGTGATGAAGATGGACCTGGTCGGTCCGCACCGGCGTGGCGCGGCCATGGGCCTCAACGAGGCCGCGGGATACCTCGGGGTGGCCGCCACCGCCATGGCCACCGGCTACCTGGCGGCCCACTACGGGCTGCGGCCGGCCCCCTTCCTGCTGGGGGCCGCCTACATCGCTCTCGGTCTGGGGCTGTCGGTGCTCGCCGTGCGGGAGACCCGGGACCACGCCCGGCTGGAGGCGGCCGACCACACCGACGCCCACGCCGGCGCCCACGGGGGGCTGAGCAACCGCGAGGTCCTCGCCCTGACCAGCTTCCGCGACCGGTCCCTCTCGTCGGTCAGCCAGGCCGGGATGGTCAACAACCTCAACGACGGCCTGGCCTGGGGGCTGTTCCCGGTCCTGTTCGCCGCCGCCGGGCTGTCCCTGGGCCAGATCGGGATCCTGGCTGCCGCCTACCCGGCCGTGTGGGGCGCCGGCCAGCTGGCCACCGGCGCGCTGTCGGACCGGTGGGGCCGGAAGGTCTTCATCGTCACCGGGATGCTCCTCCAGGCGGTCGCCCTGGGCCTGGTCGCGGTCGGCTCCACCTTCGCGGTGTGGCTCGTGGCGTCGGTGCTGCTCGGGTCGGGGACCGCGATGGTCTACCCCACCCTGCTCGCCGCCATCGGCGATGTCGCCCACCCCACGTGGCGGGCCCGATCGGTGGGCGTCTACCGGCTGTGGCGGGACGGCGGCTTCGCCGTCGGCGCCGTGGTCTCGGGCCTGGTCGCCGACGCCTTCGGCATCCCCGCGGCCGTCGCCGTCGTCGCCGCCCTGACCGCCGCCTCCGGCGGCGTGGTCGCCGTCCGGATGCGCGGGAGCGACCACCCCGGCGGGCCCGCCGGGAACCTGTGGCACGCCTGACGGCACGAGGCCCGGTCCGGCGGAGGACGCGTCGTCGCCCCCGGGGAGCATCGGCGTCGCCGACGCGCCACCGCCCCACGCGGTGATCTCACCCCGGGACCGCGCCGGGCCGCGGCGTCGTCGCCACTGCCGCCGGCTCGCCCTCTCCGCGAGGATCACCCACCGGGCAGGGCCGGAACCACCCTCGCCCCGGCGGCCATCGCCCCGGGCAGCCCGTGCTCGGGCGTCAGTAGTTGTGCGGACTGCCCGGCGGCGGTTCCTCGGCGTCGGCGTCCCGGTGGTACAGGTACTCGTTGCCCTCCTCGTCCCGTTCCACCGCGAAGTGCTGCTGCACCTGCTCGTACCAGCGATGCACGAGCTCGGTCTCCTCGGCCCCGTGCTCCGACTGCGGAGCTCGCCCTGCCGGGCCGTAGATCTTGAGGAAGACGGCGTTGAGGCGATCCAGCAGCGGTGACCCCGATCCCGGTGCGTCCGTCCGGCCGGTGTAGTCCTTCTCCCACGTCGGTTCCCCCATGACGTCCTCCGAGGTTGTGGTGAGCGTGACAGCGATGCGCGCGGTGGTGCTGGTCCCCATTTTAGCCGCTGGGCCCGTCCCCGCAGAAGGACCGCCGGAGCGCCATCGCCTCGCCGCCGGCGGCGCCCCCGGGACATCACCGGGGCGCCGCCGGGAGGCGGTGCGGTCGAGGTCGAAGGGGCCGTCCGCATGGTGCGGCGACCCTGCGACCGTCCGGTGCGCCCCGCGTCAGGTCATCCGGCGTCAGCCGCCAGGGCCTCCCGGTGAGCGGCCCAGCCGGAGTACGAGCCCTCCAGCTCGGCCACGTCGTAGCCCGCGTGGCGCAGCGTGGACGCGACGACCGAGCTGCGCAGCCCGCCCTGGCAGTAGGTCACGATCGTGCCCTGCTCCGGCAGCTCGTCCAGGTTCCACAGCACGCGCCCGCCGTGCAGCTGGGTGGAGCCGGGGACGTGACCCTCGGCGTGCTCGCTCTTCGCCCGGACGTCGAGCAGGAGCGCCTTGTCGTAGGCCTCGAGCGCAGCGGGGCTCACCAGCTCGGGCGTGGTCCGCGGCAGGCCCTCCAGGCCCGTCACGTACCCGGCGACCTCGTCGATGCCCACGCGCACCAGGTGGTCCCAGTACTCCCGGGCGGCCTCCGGGTCGGCGGCCAGGAGCACGAGCGGCCGCGCACCGCGCTCCGGGTCCACGGCCCAGGCCGCGTAGGTGGCGATCGACGTCCCGCCCGGGATGTTCAGCGCCCCGGCCACGGTCCCCGTGTGCACCTGGTCCGCGGGACGGGTGTCCACGAAGGTCACCTCCCCGGCCGCCAGCTGCCGCGCCACCTGCTGCGCGTCGAGCTGGGGCAGCGGCGCGCGCTCGCCCATGACGGCCGGCCCCCGCCGGTTCTGCCGCTTCATGCGCCCGAAGTAGAACGGCGCGTCCGGCTGGCCCTCCAGCAGCTCCTCGACGAAGCCCGCCTCGTCGCCCTCGGCCAGGTAGCGCCCCCACCACGAGTAGAGCCGCTCGTAGCCCACGGTCGTGGACGGGATCGCGCCGAGCGCCTTGCCGCAGGCCGACCCGGCCCCGTGGCCGGGGAAGACCTGCACGTGGTCGGGCAGCGTCAGGAACTTGTCCCGCAGGCTGGCGAACATCTGCTTCGCCCCGAGGAAGCGCGTGTCGTCCCCGCCGGCGGCCTCGTCCAGCAGGTCCGGGCGGCCCAGGTCGCCGGCGAAGACGAAGTCACCCGTGAGCACGTACCCCGGGGCGTCGGCGAAGGCGCCGTCAGTGACCAGGAAGGACAGGTGCTCCGGGGTGTGGCCGGGCGTGTGCACGGCCCGCACGACCACGTTGCCGATGCGGATCTCGTCGCCGTCGTGCAGCCGCTCGGCGTCGAACTCGTACTGCCAGTCCTCCCCGCCCTCTCCCGAGACGTGGGCCGTCGCCCCGGTGGCCGCGGCCAGCTCCCTGGTGCCGGAGAGGTAGTCGGCGTGGATGTGGGTCTCGGTCACCGCGGTGATCTCCATGCCGTTCTTCGCGGCCACGTCCCGGTAGACCTCGATGTCGCGGCGAGGATCGACCACCAGGGCCTGACCCGTGCGCTGGCAGCCGATGAAGTAGCTGGCCTGGGCGAGGTCCTCGTCGTAGATGCGCTCGAAGAGCATGGTTCTCTCCTTCTCCCGAAGTCGGTGGGTCAGGTGCCGGCAACGTGTTCTCCGGTCGTCCATCCCCACGATAATACCCCTAGGGGTATAGATCAAGTACCCCCAGGGGTATTGCCGGCACCTTCGTCACCACATCTGCCCCAACGGCCGGACGCCCCCCCCCGGTTGCGCCCCCCGGGGTGGGCCGCGTCACACTTTTAGTACATAGTTTGATTATATTGCTCCGAGGGTGACAGGCGTCACTTTTTTCCGTAGCATCTCACTGAGCTACCGAACGTTCGGTAATGAGTGATTCGATTCCGCCGAGGACGTTTCCGTCCCCGATCACACTGGAGATCCCATGGCGCACACAGATTCCGCCCCGACCGGGCGGCACGAGATGTCCCGCGAGGAGCGCAAGGTCCTCGCCGGCACCCTCGTGGGCACCACCATCGAGTGGTACGACTTCTTCATCTACGCCCAGGCCGCCGCGTTCGTCCTGGCACCGCTGTTCTTCGCCCCGCTGTCCGAGGAGAACGCCGGCCTCGCCCAGGTCGTCGCGTGGGCCTCGCTCGGCATCAGCTTCCTCTTCCGCCCGCTCGGCGCGGTCGTGGCCGGCCACCTGGGCGACAAGTACGGCCGCAAGATCGTCCTCGTCCTCACCCTGGTGGGCATGGGCGCCGCGACGATGCTGATCGGCCTGCTGCCCACCTACGCCACGATCGGCGTCTGGGCCCCCATCTTCCTGGTGGTCCTGCGCATCATGCAGGGCTTCTCGGCCGGCGGCGAGTGGGGCGGCGCCGCCCTGATGTCCGTCGAGCACGCCCCGCGGAACAAGCGCGGCCTCTTCGGCGCCTACCCGCAGATCGGCGTCCCGCTGGGCATGCTGCTCGCCACGTCCTTCATGTTCGCCCTCACCTCGATGATGTCCCCCGAGGACTTCCAGGCCTGGGGCTGGCGCGTCCCGTTCATCTCCTCCGTGCTGCTCATCGTGGTCGGCTACCTGATCCGCAAGACCGTGGACGAGTCCCCGGTGTTCAAGGAGATGCAGCTGCGCAAGAAGGAGTCCTCCGCCCCGCTGGGCCAGCTGTTCAAGCACAACTCCAGGCAGGTCACCCTCGCGGCCCTGATCTTCGCGGCCAACAACGCCGCCGGCTACCTCGTCATCGCGTTCTTCGCCTCCTACGGAGCGAACGTCCTGGGCATGCCCCGCTCCCAGACCCTCGTGGCCTCCCTCATCGGTGGCGTGGGCTGGCTGGTCTTCACCATGTTCGGCGGCTGGATCTCGGACAAGATCGGGCGTGTCCGCACCTTCCAGATCGGCTACGGCATCATCATCCTCTGGGCCGTCCCGATGTGGTTCCTGATGGACACCGCCTCGCTGCCCCTGTTCGCCCTGGCCATCGTCATCCTGACCCTCGGTCTCGGCCCGTCCTACGGCCCGCAGTCCGCGCTCTACGCCGAGATGTTCCCGGCACGCGTGCGCTACTCGGGGGTCTCGATCGGCTACGCCCTCGGCTCGATCATCGGCGGCGCGTTCGCCCCGATGATCGCGCAGCTGCTGCTCAACGAGACCGGGATGTCCTGGACGATCGGCGCCTACATCGCCGGCCTCGCCCTCGTCTCCTTCGTCGCGGTCTCCCTGGTCCCGAAGAACATCCAGGGCATCGACCTGCACGTCCAGGAGGTGCACCAGGACTACGTCGCCGAGCACCCCGAGGCCGCCGAGATCCTCTCGGCCGCGGAGGCCGCCGAGAAGCGCGACTGAGCCCTCTCCCATCGGCCGGGGCCGCCCGTCAGGCATCTTCACGGGTGCCGGCGGGCGGCCCCGCCCGTTCCCCGTCTCTTCCCCCGAGCACACCCCGCTCACGCCCGGGGTTCCCACCGGAGCCCCGCCGAAAGGATTCCCATGGTCGACGACCTCCTGACCCCGACCGTCTCGTCCGCTGTCGCGGAGGTGCTGGCCGAGCGCGCCGGGCACGTGTTCGGGTTGATGGGCAACGGCAATGCCCACCTGATCAGCCACCTCACCTCGGCCGGGTTCCCGTTCACCTCGGCCCGCCACGAGGCGGCCACGGTCACGATGGCCGACGCCTACCACCGCGCCACCGGGGCCGTCGCAGCGGCGACCACGACCTACGGTGCCGGTTTCACCAATACCCTCACCGCCCTGGCCGAGGCCGCGATGGCCCGCATCCCGTTGGTCCTCGTCGTCGGCGAGGCCCCCACCACCGGCCGTCGCCCCTTCGACGTCGACCAGACCGCCGCCGCGTCCGCGGTGGGAGTCGCCACCCTGCACGCCACCGCCCACAACGCGGTGGCGACCGCACACCGGGCCTTCGACCTGGCCACCGCCACCGTGGCCCCGGTGGTGGTGGCCATCCCCTACGACCACGCCACCACCACCCTGTCCCCCGACCCCGTCCCGCCGGCCCCGTTGCCGGCCAAGGTCTCCTGGACGGCCCCTTCACAGGAGCTCGACCGGGTGGCCGAGCTCCTGTGCACCGCCGCCCGTCCCCTGATCCTCGCCGGGCGCGGCGTTCTCCTGGGCCAGGCCGCGGCCCCGCTCCAAGAGCTCGGGGACCGGCTCGGGGCGCTGTTCATGACCTCCGTCATGGCCGTGGGCGCCCTGGACTCCCCCTGGGACCTGGGCATCGCGGGGGGCTTCACCCGCGACCACCGCCTGGCCCTGGCCCGCCAGGCCGACCTCGTCCTGGTCGCCGGAGCCTCCCTCAACGCCTTCCAGTCCCGCTACGGCACCCTCTTCGCCGAAGGCACCCGGGTGATCCGCCTCGACAACGAACCCGAGCCCGCCACGGACCACCCCCCGGTCACCGACTACCTGCGCGCCGACCTCGCCCCCGCCCTGCGCGCCCTCACGGCCCGGATCCCGCCCGCCGACCCGCAGCGCACCTGGCGGGCCGCCGCCCCCCAGGTCGCCACCGACGCCTTCCGCTCCTCCGAGCCGGTCGAGGACCCCACCGAGTTCGGCGCCGACGGCCGACTCAACCCCCGCGCCGTCGTCGCCGCCCTGGACCGCATCCTGCCCGCCCAGCGCTCCGTGGTCATGGACGGCGGCCACTTCATCGGCTGGGCCCCCATGTACCTCACCGTCCCCGACCCCCACGCCATGATCCTGGTCGGCACCGCCTTCCAGTCCATCGGCCTGGGCTTCGGCGCCGCCGCCGGGGTCTCGGTGGCCCGCCCGGACCGCACCACCGTGCTCGTCACCGGCGACGGCGGAGCCCTGATGGGCCTGGCCGACCTCGAGACCTTCCTGCGCGCGACCCGCCGCGGGGTGATCGTGGTGCTCAACGACTCCGCCTACGGCGCCGAGCTCCACCAGTACGCCACCCAGGGCCTGGACCCCACCGCGATGCTCATCGACGAGGTCGACTTCGCCGCTCTCGCCACCGCCATGGGCGCCACGGGCACCAAGGCCACCACCCTGGCCGACCTCGACCACCTCACCCACTGGCTGGCCACCCACCACGAAGGCGTCTTCGTCCTCGACGTCGCGATCTCCCAGAAGATCGTCGCCGAGTTCATGACCGCCTCCCTCACCGCCGGCAGGAGACTCTGATCCCCAGCGCCCCGTCCGACGCGGGACGCCATCCCGGAGCCCCGGCACCGCCGACGCTGCGGCCGACGTCGAGCTCGCTCTGCGCACCGCCGCCGCTCGGGCCGGCTCCGTCCCGAACAGGGAATTCGACCTGAACACGGCGGCCCAGGGGCGACTCGCCTACCGTGTGACGGGCTCGGGCCCGGCCGGCTGCTGCCGGCGAGCTCCGTGGCGTGCGCCCTGGGCATCGCCGCCGCCCGTCCTGCACCCGGGGAGCTCTGAGCCACCTGCCGGTCCCGACTCCACCTGGTGGACGAAGTCCGCGCACAGGCGCGGCCACTGGGCCAGCTCCGCGGCCGAGGCCCCGTGACCGCGGGCGTCGTAGCGAACGATCCGGTGTGCCGGGAGACCTGCGGCCAGGTCCAGACCACCGGCGGCGTTGGCCACCTGGTCGGACATCAGCCCGTGCAGCTGCACGACGGCCGGACCCGAGCCCGTCACACGGTAGGCCAGTCGGCAGCGGGGCAGGTCCAACGTCGGCATGGGGCCACGCTACGCCTGCCCGGTGGACGCCGGTGGACCGCGGGGTTCCGGGACGGGAGGGAGCCCGTCATGAGGGGCACATCTGGACCCACGACACCGCAGCAGGAGGACACTGGAAGGGTCGATGCATGGGCTCCGTGGAGCCCTTGGGTCGCTCTCCCTTCCGCGTGGCAGATTCTAGGCCCCTACCATGAACCTCCTCAGTCAGATCTTCGCCGGCGCCACCGCTCTGGCGTTGGTGACCGTGTTCGTCCTGGAGGCGTTCTTCCACCACCGCCGGGCGCTGTACCCCATTTTTCTCATCCGCCCCGAGGACGTGCCGGCGGTGCGGATGTGGGCCGTCAACGTCGGCTTCTACAACCTGTGCTACGCGATCGGCATCATCATCGGCCTCGTCCTGCTGCACTCGGAATGGGTGGAGGCAGGTCGGGCCCTCGTGCTGTTCGGCTGCGCCAGCCACGTCGTCCTCGGCGTCGTGCTCTTCGCCAGCGAACGACGGCTGTGGGTCAGCGCCCTGGGCCAGAGCATGGTGCCGCTGGTGGCCGTGGTGGCCTACCTCATCCGGGGATGAGTGCCCGGGCGCACTCCGGTGGCCGGAGTCCGTGGTTGCGCGGAGTGCCGTGAACGGCCGAGGACGCCGGGACGACCTCGCCTGCTGGTGCCGAGGAACTCGACGAACGGAGCCGCGACCCGTGCACCCGAGCCGATGCGACCGGCCCGGCAGGACGGCAGCACCGGGAGAAGCCGCCGCCCTGCCATGAGGTCGGGAAGGAGATCATCCACGCCCCGGGGACCGCGCGGCCGGCTCCGCCCCCGGGGCGACCGCCCTCGGCTCCTTCTGCCACGGCCACCGGCCGCTGATCTCCAGCTCCAGGGACCAGCTGAGGAACGTGCGGATGAGCACGATCAGCCCCAGCACTCCCACGGACTCGTAGGTGGGGGCGATGGCGACCGTGCGGATGATGTCGGCGGCCACGAGCAGCTCGAGGCCCAGCAGGATGGAGCGGCCCAGCCGGCGGCGATAGGTCTCGTAGGTGTCCGCGCCGTCGGCGGCCCGGCCGTCCCGGCGGTGGCGCAGCACCGCACGGGCGGCCAGGAGGGTCGACACCACGGCTCCGATCACGATGGCGACGACCCCTGCGGCGTCGACGGACTTCCCGACCGTCTCCATGACCTCGTGGAACGACATCCTGCACCTCCGGTGGCCCCGGGGCGGGGCGAATCGACTGTGACGAGGACGTCAGGATCTCACGGGGCGCACCCTACGCGGCGGCGACAGGCTCCTCCGGGTGCGCCTCCGGCGTCGCGGTCCGCACCGGCCGGACCTCGCGGGCCGCGAGGATCCGCGCCGCCTCGGAGCCGGGAGCGGCGATGGCGTTCCGGAGGGCCCGGCGGAGGGCCGCCGCGTCCGCGCCGTCGACGACGGCGGCGATGTGGGAGTCCGGGCGGACGATCCACACGTCCCGGGGCTCGGGCCGCAGGGCCGCGGTCAGCGTGCCGGTGCAGTCGATGTCCGCCAGGGCGTGGATGCGCAGCGGGGACGTGATGGCCTCCAGCGCCACCTCCCGCACGGCGTCCGTGTCGACCTCCGGGCCGGTGAGCACGAGGATCCCGTAGCGGGCGAGCTCGCGGACCCGGTCGGCGCGGATCCCCGGGACCGCGACCGGCACGTCCGGCAGCAGGACGCCGGGCACGGGCTCGGGAACGTCGCCCTTGGCCGGGCGGCCGGTGAACGTGCGCGTGGGGTGCGGGGTGGTCAGAGGCGAGTCGACGTACCAGAACGGCTCGGCGAGCCGGCCGGAGTCCACGTACGTGGACGCCGCGGGGTCTCCGATCGCCCGCTCGAGCTTGGCCAGCCGCTCCGCCCACTGCTCCTCGTTCTGCGGCACCAGGAAGTCCATGGTGGCCTCCGTGACCTCGAGGTTCTCGATGGCGGCGGCGCGGCGTTCGACGTCGTAGGACTCCAGCAGGGCCTCGTCGGCGTTGCCGCGCAGCACGGAGGTGAGCTTCCAGGCGGCGTTCTCTGCGTCACCCACCCCGGAGTTGAGCCCGCGGGCGCCGAAGGGGGAGACGATGTGCGCGCAGTCCCCGGCGAGCAGGACGCGGCCCACACGCATGCGGGACGCCAGCCGGGCGTGGAAGCGGTAGACGGACTTCCAGACGATCTCGTAGTCCTTCTCCCCGATGATCTGTCGGATCCGGGCGTCCAGCGCCCCGGAGGCCTCCTCCGCGTCGAGGTCGTAGTCGCCGGGCACCTGCCAGTCGATCCGGAAGGTCGAGTCCGGGCAGGGGTGGATGAGCACCTGCCGGCCGGGGTTCCACTCCGGGTCGAAGTAGAAGCGCCGTTCGGTCGTCCAGCCGGGCATGTCGGTCCGGATGTCGCAGATCAGGAACTTGTCCTCGAAGGACCGTCCCTCGAAGCTCACGCCGAGCTGCTCGCGCAGCCGGCGGGCCTTGGAGCCCAGGGCGGCGACGGCGTAGTCGGCCACGATCTCGACCTCGTTGCCGTCCAGGCACGAGCAGCGCACCCGCACGGACTTCTCGTCCTGGGTGATCTCCTGGATCTCGTGGCCCCAGACCTCCTCGATCAGCGGCTCTGCGGCGATCTTCGCGGCGAGCAGCTCCTCGGTGCGGGTCTGGGAGATGTTCACGAACGGGGGGAACGGGGACTGGCCCCGGTCCCGGAAGGGCTGGGCGAACAGCTCCTGGTCCTGGTAGAAGGTCCGCGCCGTCGTCCAGGTCACCCCCTCCTCGGCCACCTGCCTGCCCACGCCGACAGCCTCCCAGACCTCCAGGACGTCGCGCTGCTGGCAGATCGCCTTGGAGCCGATGGGGTCCCGCTCGGCACGGGCGTCCAGGACGGTCACGGGAATGCCCCACCGCGCGAGCAGCAGGGCCGCGGTCTGGCCGACCGGGCCGTTGCCCAGGACCAGCACCTTGCCGGAGTCGAATCGTCTCACTGTCGTGCCTCTCGTTCTCGTGCCGCCGGGTCAGCTGTTCTGCAGCTGGTCCCAGACCTCGCGGTCGCGCTCGGCCGTCCAGATCACCGGACGCTCGATGCCCGACAGCTCGTCCCACAGCCGGGAGACGTCGAAGGGCAGGCAGTGCTCGAAGATCGGCCAGTGGCCGAAGTCGTCGTACAGCGCGGCGTGCACCGCCTCGAAGGCGTCCTTCAGCGTGCCGCCGGCCCGCTGGACCTTGCCGACCTCCTCGATCATGACGGTCAGGAAGCGCCGGGTCTGCTCGATGGCCGCGTCGACCGCGTCCCGGCCCCTCGAGACCGCCCCGCGGCCGCCCACGAGCTGCTCCGCGCCGAGCGCCTTGATGGCGTCGAGGGTGTGGCTCGCCCAGTCCCGGTGGAAGGCGTCGCCGGTGTAGAGCGCAGCCTCGGCCTCGACGAGGTCCCCGGCGAAGAGGATCTTCTGCTTCGGCAGCCAGGCCACGATGTCGCCCTCGGTGTGCCCGCGCCCGAAGTGCTGGAGCACCAGGTCTCCGCGGTCCCCGCCGAGGTCGATGGTCAGTTTGTCCTCGAAGGTCATCGTGGGCCAGGTCAGGCCCGGGACGGTGTCCGCGCCCTTGGCCAGGCGGGGCATGCGGCCGAACTCGGAGGCCCAGTCCTCCTTGCCGCGCTCGACGATGAGGTCGTAGGTGTTCTCGTGGGCGACGATCGTCTCCGCGTGGAACGCCGAGGCGCCCAGCACGCGCACGGCGTGGTAGTGCGAGAGCACGAGGAAGCGGATCGGCTTGTCCGTGTGCTTGCGCAGCTCCTGCAGCCACTCCGCCGCGACGACGGGGGTCGCGAGGGCCTCGAAGCAGACCAGGAAGTCCTCGCCCTCGATCGCTCCGATGTTGGGGTCCCCCTCGGCCGTCAGGGCGTAGACGCCCTCGGCCAGGACCTCGAGGGTCTTCTGCTTCTCGCCGAGGTCGGCGGAGGACGCGAACGACTTGGTGCTCATGTGCCGTCTCCTTCGTGGGCCCGTGGCGGGCCGCGGTCGGGGTCCCGGGCGCCGGGCGTCCGGGGTGGTCAAACGTTGTACTAGTTCTACGGTAGCCCTCCGGCGCGTATTTGTGAAGCGCCCCACAGAAGATGGACCAGGACAGCAGCAGGTCGACATGGCGGTGCGGCGCAGGGACGGCATGGTCCCGGGCGGGGACGAGGCACGCCGCAGGTCGGCGACCACCTCGCCGTCGACCATCCACCACGGCGCCCACCGGGTGGCGTCGGCCGGATGGGAGGGCCTGCGCCGGCAACGACGGTGTGCGGCCGGGTCTGCCGCCGTCCGGCCTCCGCGCACCTGGCACCCGGCGTTCCCGGGAGCCGTCCTGCCGCGGGTCAGCCTGCCACAGTCACGACGACCACTCCGAGCGCGTAGAAGCCGAAGAGGGACAGGCTCTCGAAGCCGATGCGGCCGGGCCCCTGCTCCTCCCGGCGGATCAGGCCCATGAGCAGGAACGCCGTCATCAGCATCCCGAGCGCGGTCCAGAAGACGACGGGGTCCGACACGGCGTGGTAGATGGAACCGTCCAGGTAGGCCACGTCGGAGAAGGCTGCGAAGAGGGTGTCAAAGGCGTTGCCGCCGATGATGCCGGCGACGGCGAGAGTGAGCGCGCCCCTGCGGACGGCGGCGAGCGTGGTGACGAGCTCGGGCAACGAGGTGGCGACGGCGGTGAAGAGCGTCCCCACGATCGCCTGCCCGAGCCCCGTGTCCACGGCGATGACGGTGGCGCTCTTCTCGAGGACCCACCCGGCGGCACCGATGGTCACGGCGAGACCGGCAAAGGCCATGAGCAGCCGGCGGAGGGACTCGCGCTCGTTGCTCTCCTCCGGAACGTCCTCCCTGGTCTCTCGCGTCCGGGCCGGATCCCACATCGGCGCGGTCTGCACCTTGCGGATCAGTCGCACGCCGTAGAGGTAGGAGACGAGCAGCAGGGGCGTGACCACGTGGACGTGGCCTATCGTCCACTCCGGCATGGCGAACGCCAGCAGCAGCCAGGACATCTGGGCCACGAGCAGGGCCCCCTGCATGATGTTGCCGAGGGATGCGGCAGCGTGCTCGAGGTTCGCCCTGCGGTAGGTGAGGTCTGCGACGGCCAGGAAGAGGGTCTGGACGGCGATTCCGCCGACGGCATTGGACATCGCGAGATCCGCCCGGCCGGACAGGGAAGCAGAGACCGAGAGAACACTGCCGCTCAGCGACGTCGCGAGCCCCAGCAGGACCGCGCCGGCGACCGCTTCCCCGAGCCCTGTGCGGTCCGCGATGCGGTCGACGACGCCGGCGAGCCTCGTGCCCACGACGCCGATGACCGCTGTGCACAGGCCGAACAGTGCGATGGCGGAGCCGAGAGGCATCGTCTCGAGCACGTCAGTCCTTCCCGGAGGGCCCGGCAGGTGCTGTCTGCACCGTCGTCGGGCCCGATCGAGGCGAGGATGGCCGATAGGTCGTTCACCGATACGAGTCCGAGGGTACTCGGCGTGGAGGCTGCCTCCCGGGACCGGCCTGTTGCCGCCCCGCTCCCCGTCGAGACGCCCGGGGCCCGGCACGGGAGGCCTGCTCGAGGTTCTCGGCGGCACGGGTGGCCGAGGCCTCAACGCTGGCGGGGACTCCCCTGCGGCCGGTCGGTGGACCTCCCTCCGGGCCCTTGGTCCGGATCGGTGCGCCGTTGAACAGCGAGTTGAGCACCTCGGCGAAGGCGTTGTCTGACGGATCACCGGTGGGTCCGACCGAGGCCACCGCCGCGGTTTCGGCCGTCCGCTGGGTGCGGCGCACCGCGCCACGCTGCCCGGGTTCCAGGAGTCGTCGCACCCGCGGCCAGAACCTCGTGACCCATGGCGACAAGGAGCGGTCAGCAGCTCTCGTAGGAAGTGATGGCGTCCACCTTGGCCGCCGAGGCGCTGGACGGATCGAAGAGGTATCCGAGCCACTCCCTGGTCAGGCGGCGGGCCAGTTCCAGGCCGATCACCCGCTGACCCATGCACAGGACCTGGGCGTTGTTGCTGAGGATCGCGCGCTCCACGGAGTACGAGTCGTGGGCCGTGACGGCGCGGATGCCGGGGACCTTGTTGGCCGAGATGGCCACGCCGAGACCCGTCCCGCAGATGAGCAGGGCGCGGTCGGCCTCACCTCCGGCGACCCTGCGTGCCGCCTCGACCGCCACGTGCGGGTAAGCGGTGTTCTCGGTCGGCGCAACCCCGACGTCGACGACGCTCTCGACCCTCTCGTCCGCCTCCAGGTCCTGACGCAGGGCCTCCTTGTAGTCGAAGCCGGCGTCGTCGCCGCCGATGACGATCCGCAGTTTCGCGCTCAAATCACTTCACCGTTTCCCGTGTTCCGAGGGTCGCGAGCACTTCGGGGTCCCGAGCAACAGCGGTGAGGATCAGAGCCATGGACGTGGCCCCGGCATCCGGGGTGCCCAGGCTCTTCTCCGCCAGGGGCCGGGCCCGGCCCACCCTCGGCCGGAGTTCGGCGGTCGAGGCCGCCCGCCGGGTGGCCACCTCGGAGGCCTCGCACCACGCCTGCGCCGGGTCCATGGTCTCCGACAGGGATGAGGACAACGCTCCGGCGAAGGGCAGCAGTGCGTCCAACAGGGTCTTGTCCCCGAGCGAGGCGCCCCCGAGCTCCTCGATGGCCCGGGCGAAACTGCAGACCGCCCGCTCGAGGTCCTGCCGGTGGAAGGCGTCCGCCTCGTCGGGAAGAGCCCGGCCGGCCGCCTCGAGTGCCGCGCCCCACAGCACCCCGGAGGTCCCACCGGCGCGGGCCGCCCAGGCGCTGCCGGCGACTCGGAGCATCCAACCGGCTCCGGCGGTGCCTGCCACTGCCTCGGCCGCCGCCAGCGCGGCCGAGGCGCCCTTGACCATGCCCCGCCCGTGGTCTCCGTCCCCAGCGACTGCGTCGATGGCTCCCAGCTCGTTCTCATGGTCCTCGAGGGTCGCGGAGGCCCGGCGCAGTCCCGCCAGGACGGTCCGCGCCAGCTCCCTCGCGGCGGAGCCGGCGTCCGGCACCCGCTCGGGGTGGACGACGTCGGCGACGGGCTCCGGGCCGGCGGTGTCCAGACTCTGCAACGGTGCCCGCTGCTTGCGGTAGGCGGGCGTGTACGCGTCGGCCGACCAGTACTCCTCCAGCTCATCGGTGAGCCAGAAGACCGTCAGTGAGCACCCGCCCATGTCGAGGCTGGTGACCAGCTCCCCGACCTCCGGGTCCACGATGCGGTGGCCACGCTCTCGCAGCATCGGGGCGATCGCTCCCCAGAGCAGGAACAGCTCCTCGTACTTGGTGGCACCCAGTCCGTTCAGGATCACCCCGATGCGGTTGCCGGCACCTGCGGGCGCCTGCCCGAGGACGGAGGAGACCAGAGTCCCGGCCAGTGCGCGCGCCGTGGGCAACGGTTCGTCCCGGATGCCCGGCTCACCGTGGATGCCCAGCCCCAGTCCCAGGTGGCCCGCCGGCACGCTGAAGAGGGGCTCGCTCGCCCCTGGCATCGTGCAGCCGCTGAAGGCCACCCCAAGGGTGCGGGTGGAGTCGTTCGCGGCGCGTCCCACCCGTTCGACCTCGTGGATGTCCAGCCCCGCCGCAGCGGCTGCCCCCATGGTCTTGAAGACCGTGAAGTCCCCGGCGATGCCCCGGCGCCGGTCAACGTCCGGGGCCGAGGCGATGTCGTCGGTGACCAGCACGACCCGGGTGTCGATTCCCTCCGCGTTCAGCCGGCGAGCGGCGATCCCGAAGTTCATGACGTCACCGGCATAGTTGCCGAAGGCGAGGATCACCCCGCGGCCCTGGTGGGCCGCCTTGGCCACGGAGTACACCTGCGCGGCCGACGGGGAGGTGAAGACGTTGCCCACGACCGCCCCGGTGGCGAGTCCGGGGCCCACCAGGCCGGCGAAGGCCGGATAGTGCCCGGAGCCGCCTCCGACGACGACGGCGACCTGCGGCTCTCCCGAGCGCAGCGCGACGACTCCGCCCGCGACCTCCCGGAGACGATCGGCGTACAGATCCACGAATCCGGCGAGCTGGTCGTCGCAGAACTCGCTGGGGTCGTTGAAGATCGTGGTCATGGAACTGCTCTCTTCTGGTCGGTGTCGAGCCGTGGGCCGGCCGCCCGCCACGCCTTCGGGACGCCTGGTGTCCGCAGGCGCCTCGCGGTCGCGGCGACTGTGGTCGTCTATCGCCCGAGGCTCGTCAGGGCGGGGACGAACGTCACGGCGAGAAGGGTCAGGACCGACACCGCGTAGAAGGGGACCAACGCCTTCACCGTCTGCTCGATGGGGATCTTCCCGATCGACGTGGAGATGTAGAGGGTGGTTCCCACCGGTGGCGTGAACAGGCCGATACCGAGGTTGAGGATCATGATGAGACCGAGCTGGATCGGGTCGAGACCGATGGCCGTGGCGATCGGCATCAGCACCGGGGTGAGCAGCAGGATCGCCGGGGACATGTCCAGGAACGCTCCCACGACCAGCAGCAGCAGGTTGATCATCAGCAGGATCAGGATGGGCGAGGCCACGTTCGACAGCACGTTCTCGGCGAGTTTCTGCGGCGCCTGCTGGACCGTCAGGAACCAGCTGAGTGCCTCGGACATCATGATCAGCAGCATGACCACGCCGGTCGCGGCGGCCGTGTTGATCATCGAGTGGATGATCCCCTTCACGGAGATATCGCGGTACATCAGTCGGATCAACAGGGCGTACACCGCGGAGAGCACAGCAACTTCGGTCACGGTCGCGATACCGCCGAGCAGGACCACGCGGATCATGATGATCGGCATCAGAATGGCCGGCAGCGCGAGGAACACGTCCTTCAGGAGGTTCTTCTTGGTGAACTTCATCTTGATGCGGGGGAAGCCCTGCTGGACGGCCACCCCCCAGCAGACGATGAAGTAGGCGGTGGCCAGCAACAACCCGGGAATCAGGCCGGAGAGGAAGATCGCTGCGACCGAGACGCCGGACGTGGCGGCGAACAGGATCATCGGAATGGACGGCGGGAGAATGACGCCGATCACCGAAGAGGACGCGTTGACCGCCGCGCTGAAGGGCGCGGGATAGCCGACCTTCTTGCTCCAGGGAATCAGGACCGAGCCGAGGCCCGATGCATCGGCCACGGCCGAGCCCGACACACCGGAGAACACCACCGAGGTGGCCACGCTGGCATGGCCCACGCCACCGCGGAACCGACCGATCACCTTGGTGGCCAGGCCGATCACGGTTTGGCCCAGCTTGCCGCTGGCCAGCAGGTCGGCCGTCAGGATGAAGAAGGGGATCGCCAGGAACAGGAAGTTCGAGGCCGGTGCGAAGGACTGCTGGGCCACGATCTGCAGCGGAGCAGTGCCCACCAGGGCGATGCCGGCCAGGGTGGAGAGCAGGAGAGCGAAGGACACCGGGATGCTGAGCAACAGCAGCACGAGGAACAGGGCGATCGCTACGACGACCTCAAACATTGACGATTCCCTTCGGGTGCGGGACGGGGCCCCGGAAGGCCGCATAGAAGCGCGCGGCGGACTGCAGGGTCAGGCTGACGGCCATGTAGATGTAGGCGCCGTAGCTGATCATCATGGGCAGTCCGAGGATGGGTGAGCTCTGCCCCATGTACGGGCGGATCATCAGCGTGGAGATGTAGACGAGGAATCCCAGGGTCAGGGTCGACACCGCCCACACGAAGATGTCCAGGTAGCGGCGGTTGCGGTCCGCCAGCTTGTTGGCGAAGTAGTCCACCGCCAGGTGGCCGCCACGTCCCATGGCGGCCACCACCCCGCCGGCGATCAACCACGGGAAGGCGAACGCCGGAATCTCGACGGCGAACCCCAGGCTGGAGTTGAACGCGAACCGGAGGATCACGGCGACCAGGAGCAGGGATCCGATCACCACGAAGGCGAGGATGGACACGAAACCGCCCAGGTAGGTGGCTCCCAGGTTGAGCCTGTCCGTCACCAGGCTGAACGGATCGGGCTGCTCGATGGGCTGCGGATTGTCCGGATCGAAGTCCGCCTCCGCCTCTTCCAGATCGGGTGACTGTGTCATCGGGTCAGCCCGTGAATTCTGCTCGGGTGGCGTCGGCCTCGTCGACGATCTGCTCGACGAACTCCGGGTAGTCGGCCGACCACTTGTCGTACACCCCGGTCGTCGCGTCCCGGAACGGGGCGAGCTCGGGCGTGGTGATCTCCATGCTGTCCTCGAGTTCCGTGCGCAGTTCCTCGGTCTGCTCCTCCATCAGGTCCCGCTGCATGTCACGGGCCTCGTCGGCAGCCGTCTGCACGGCCTCCTGCTGCTCCGGGGACAGCGACTCCCACGAGCTCATGCTGATGACGAGAGGAGTCACTTCGTACTTGTGCCCGGTCAGAGCGAGGTGGCCCTGGACCTCGTGGAGCGCGTTCGCGTGGATGTTCGGGATCGGGTTCTCCTGCCCGTCCACGGCCCCCTGCTGGAGGGCCAGGTACAGCTCGTTGAAGGCCATCGGCGTCGGGTTCGCGTCCAGAGCGTTGAAGATGTCGATGGTCATCGGGTCTTCAGGGGTGCGGATCTTCAGGCCGGCCAGGTCCTCGGGAGTGCTGATGGGAGTCTTGCCGGTGGTGACGTGACGAATGCCGTTGTCCCACCACGCGAGAACCTTGAATCCCTCCTCCTCGGCCTTGGCGGCGATCTCGTCCCCGATGGGGCCGTCGACGACGGTGTGAGCGTGCTTGGAGGTCTCGAAGAGGAACGGAAGTCCGAACAGCGCCACTTCCGGGACGGTGGAGGACACCACGCCCTGCGAGTTTGCCGTCATGTCCAGGGTGCCGGACGCCAGCGAGACCATCATCTCGGCGTCCGACCCGAGCTGCTCCGCGCCCTGGACCTGGACCGTCACGCTCGAGTCGGTGTTCTCAGCCACCTGTTCCGCGAAGAAGTCGGCGGCCTCGGACCGGGGGTTGGTCGGGCTGGCACCGTGGCCGAGCAGCAGCTGCTTGTCCCCGCCCTCCTCGCCGCTTCCGCCGCCGCACCCTGTCAGGGACAGGCCGGCGACGACGGCGATCGCGAGGACGCTCGAGCGGACTCGTCGGTGGGTGCTGGTGCGCACTGTGTTCAGCTTCATGGGGGTGTACCTTCCCGAGTTTCGAGGATCGAAGTCTGGCCATGGAGTGGAGGGCCGGCGGCCCGGCGGCGACGACGACATCTGTCGCGGCGTCCAGCGGCCTGCCCGCGGTGTTCGGGGCTGGCAACAGGAAATCCCGCGCCGGGACCCCGCCGCACTTTCTCCGAGTGCCGGAGGCAGGACCTGAAGGACTCTGCCGCCAGTTGACTGTTAACAGTCAACGGCCGGTTCGTGAAGTGTGTCACACGCTCCGGCCGGGACGCAAGGGTGACTTTGCCCGGCGCGGCGCAGCGCTCGCGGCGTTCTGGGGTGCGCGCACGGAAAGGATTGCCGAGGCATGAGAGGCCCCTCCCCAGCACACCCTCCGCGCCGGTGACGGCCGTGGCGGAACCGCGCTCGCGCCGCTCCAGCGCGCGGATGTCATGCTGCGACAAGGGCAGGCACGCGCCGGTGCGGCTCATGAAACGGGTCGATCCCCTGCGCCGGCGAGGGCGCAGGGGATCGATCGACGTCCACGGTTCCGGCGATCACGGCCTCGTGGCCGGCTCCGGCCGTCACCGCGCGTCTCGCGGCGGGGTGGTGTCGCGCGTGCCTCCGGGGTGGTCAGGAGACCAGGTTGGCGGCGGCCTCGTTCATGTGGTGGAGCATGAACTCGGCGGCCTGCGGGGCGTCGCCGGCCTCGATGACGTCGACGATGGCCGTGTGCCGGTCCACGCGCATGTTCCCGACCGCGCGCTCCATGCCGGCCCACATGAAGGACATCCGGATGGAGCCCTCGAGGGCTTTCCAGGAGTGCAGGAGCATGGCATTGCCGGTGAGCCGGCACAGGGTGCGGTGGAAGGCCAGGTCGGCCTCGATGCGCTCCTCGAGCGTGTCCCCGACAGCCTCGTCCATGGTCCGGATCGCCTCGCGCAGCGGCGCCACGACCACGTGACGGTCCTCCACCTGGCTCAGGGTCCGCACCGCCAAGGACTCCAGCGCCGCGCGTACGGCGAAGATGTCCAGGATCTCCTTGGCGTCCAGGCTCCGCACGGCCAGCCGGCCCCGCGCCCCGGCGGAGATCAAGCCCTCCTGCTGGAGCTGGCGCATGGCCTCACGCAGGGTGCCGCGACTGATCTGCAGCTGCTCGGACAGCTCTGTCTCCACCAGGTGGGTGCCGGGAGGCAGCTCTCCGGTCGTGATGGCTCGGCGCAGCGCCGAGAGAGCCTGTTGGCGCAGGTTCACCTTCGCCAGACCCGCAAGGGCCGCGTTCTGGGTGGTCATCGAGGCCGTCCTTCGGAAGCTGGGGATGGGAACAGATCTGGAATGCCGGCCGACAGCAGCACACCTGCCGCGCGAGGCGATCATGGCGGGTCTGTGAGAGGCCCCGAGACCACCTCCCCTTCCCAAGCCGCCATGCCCCGGCACGCATCTGCCGCCGGCACCTCGTCGCCGATCCGGTTTCCACCGATCATACGCCGCGGTTAACCGTCGACCGAGTGTGGAAGGAAGCCACACACGGCATTCAGCCGTGGGATGACCACCAGGGCCTCAACTGTTGACTGTTAACAACAACTGGGACTACTGTGATTCCAACCACAGCTGCTGTCAACAGTCAGCAGCGTTGTGGAGTACGGCGGAGCTCCGTGCCCCCTGCCCCGCTGACCCGACAACCACCACACACGAGGGGAAACCCATGCAGTCATCCACTGAGGTCGCTCCGGTCGAGGCCGAGCGTCTGCAGCGGATCAGGGAAGCGGCCTTCCGGATCCGCACCAACGCCCTGATCCAGGCCGAGGTCCAGGGACAGGGCTACATCGGCCAGGCCCTCGATCTCGCCGACGTCCTGGCCGTGCTCTACGCCGACCAGCTGAACCTGCGCCCCGAGGAGCCGGAGTGGGAGGGCCGGGATCGGTGCCTGCTCTCCATCGGGCACTACGCCATCGCCCTCTACGCCGCGCTGACCGAGGCGAAGTTCCTTCCCGCGGAGGAGCTGGACACCTATGCCACCGACGACTCCCGCCTGCCGATGTCGGCGATGGCCTCCTACACCCCGGGTGTGGAGATCTCCGGGGGCTCCCTGGGTCACGGCCTGGTCATCGCCAACGGCGTGGCCCTGGGCCTCAAGCGCAAGGACAACGACGCCTTCGTCTACAACATCCTCTCCGACGGAGAGCTCAACGAGGGCTCGACCTGGGAGGCCGCCGCCGTGGCCGCCCACCACGAGCTGGACAACCTCATCGCGATCGTGGACTTCAACGACCAGCAGGCCGACGGCAAGAGCCAGGCCACACTGGGCATGGAACCGATCGAGGGGAAGTTCGAGGCCTTCGGGTGGATCACCCGACGGGTGGACGGCAACGACGTGGCCGCCGTGCTCACCGCACTCGAGGAGTTGCGCGGCCTCGACGCCCCGCAACCGCGGTGCCTGATCGTGAACACCAAGCTCGGCAAGGGCGTGGAGTTCCTGGAGAACCGCGAGAAGCTGCATTTCATGTCTGTCGCCCCACAGGAGTGGGAGAGGGCCCACCGAGAGCTGAAGGAGTCGTTCGACGCATGAGCACCAACCAGAAGAAGAGGCTGACCTCCGACGCCATGAGCGCGTCCCTGGCCCGGGAGGGCCAGCGGACCACTGCCGCCCCCCTGGGGCACGCCCTGGTCGAGCTCGCGGGACGCGACGAGCGCATCGTGGGCCTGTCGGCCGATCTCGCCAAGTACACCGACCTCCACATCCTGCGCGACGCGATGCCCGACCGTTTCTACCAGATCGGCATGGCCGAGCAGGCCCTGCTCGGGACCGCCGCCGGCCTGGCCATGGAAGGGTTCGTCCCGTTCGCCTCCACGTACTCGGTCTTCGCCACCCGCCGGGCCTACGACTTCCTGTGCCTGGACATCGCCGAGGCCAATCTCAACGTCAACATGGTCTGTGCCCTGCCCGGGCTCACCACCGGCTACGGACCCTCCCACCAGGCCACCGAGGATGTCGCGATCCTGCGGGGCATGCCGAACCTCACCATCGTGGACCCCTGCGACGCGGTGGACATCGAACAGGCCGTCCCGCAGCTGGCCGCCCACGACGGACCGACCTACACCCGCATCCTGCGCGGCAAGGTTCCCCGCGTGCTCGACGAGTACGACTACACCTTCGAGCTCGGGAAGGCCAAGACGATCCGCGACGGCAACGAGGTGCTGCTCATCTCCACCGGTCTGATGACCGAGCGCGCACTGGAGGCGGCCCGGGAGCTCGAGGCGGACAAGGTGGACGTCGCGGTGCTGCACGTGCCCACCCTCAAGCCCCTCGACGAGGCCACCATCCTTCGGGAGCTGGGCCGCGACCGGCTGGTGCTCACCTGCGAGAACCACACCGTCATCGGCGGGCTCTTCGACGCGGTGGCCCACACCGCCGTCCGCGACGGGGTGCTCCGGCAGATCACCCCGATCGGGCTGCCCGACGAATTCCTCGACGCCGGCGCCCTGCCCACCCTCAACGACCGCTACGGGGTGTCCACCGCCAAGATCGTCGAGAAGATCAAGTCCCTCCTCCAGCCTGCGCACACGGAGCGCGTGGACTGAGCACAACGGGAACAGTGGCGGG